>NZ_JAUDRH010000002.1:300000-597695 GCF_030381805.1 Chlorogloeopsis sp. ULAP01 | reverse complement strand
CCTTCCCGAACTCAGTTGTGAAACGCTGCTGCGGCGACGATACTTTGGGGGTTGCCCCACGTGAAAATAGCTCGGTGCCAGGTTTTTTATTACTAATCTAATCAAAAATGCCTCCTTTACTCATCTACAGGAGGCTTTGGTTTTTTGATTACACGGGAGTAAGTAACTGCTCGGTTGCTAACCAGGCACGTAGCACTTCTGCCACAGTCCAAGCTTGGGCGATGCAACCTCGTGGCGTCATGGGAGCATTACCATCAAAGATTTCGCTGAGGCTGCCAACACCATGAGCATGAAGGTGATTAGCCATTGGTTCAAGAAATTGACGGGCTTGTACTGGATTTTTATAAACTCTTAGATACGCTAACACAAAGGGGCCAATTAGCCACCCCCACGTTGTCCCTTGATGATATGCGCCATCTCGTTGGTGTTGATCACCACCATACTGTTCTTGATACTGGGGATGATCAGGGGAAAGCGATCGCAAGCCGTGGGAAGTCAAGAGTATTCGCGCACAGACATCTACTACAGCTTTTTGCTGATGAGGGGTAAGAGGGCTTTCAGATAGAGATACAGCAAAAATTTGGTTGGGGCGTAGGGATGGATCGTTTCCATCGGGACCATCTAGCACATCATAGCAGTAACTTGTTTCATGATTCCAAAAGCGGGAGAAGCGAACTAAGGTACGTTCAGCCATAGCATCATACTCTTGGTGAGGTTTGCCAATACGACGGGTAACGTTTGCCATTATCCGCAGCGCATTGTACCAAAGGGCATTTACTTCTATCGGTTTGCCAATACGTGGTGTTACTACCCAATCACCGACTTTGGCATCCATCCAAGTCAGTTGTGTTTTCGCTTCTCCAGCATAAAGTAACCCGTCTGCTGCATCTAGGTGGATATTATAACGGGTGCCGCGACTGTGCCAATCAATAATATCTACTAAAATAGGGAAAAGTTCTTCTAGCAAGTCATCGTCTTCGGTAGCACGGTAGTAAGCATATAGGGCTTCAAAATACCAAAGAGTAGCATCAACGGTGTTATATTCTGGTATCTCACCTTCATCCGGAAAGCGATTTGGTAACATTCCCTTGTCTACGTACTTGGCATAAGTGCGAAGAATTGAGCGAGCGATTTCTGGACGTCCAGTACAAAGAGTTAATCCTGGTAGACTAATCATCGTATCTCTTCCCCAGTCGCTAAACCAGTGATACCCGGCAATAATGGTTTTGCCATGAGTGTCATCGTGTCTGGGACGATCTACAATAAATTGATCGGCTGCCAAAACCAAATGATTTACCCAGGTAGGAGTTTCTTTCGCGTGAGAAGAACGGCTGGTTTTCCACTGTGTAATTAACTTTTGCTCTTGCGTATGGCGAAGTCTAAGAGCTGCTTCACCATTTAAATTCGGTTCCTTTTCTGTACTGGCAACAAAAGTCAGAGATTCTCCAGGATTAAGAGTAAGTTGGAAGGTTGCAGCGTGCAAGTGGTCTTCACGATCGCTTAATCCCCGGTAACGTTCTGCTGCCAAGTCAAATCCGTAATACCAGTTGTGAACAGGAACAGCACTGGCGCGATCGCTTAACAGGTAAAGCGGTATGGCACTTTCGTAAGCTGTTACGCAAATTCCTCGCTCCACTAACTCAACACTCATCTTCCAGCCATTGCTTTGGGTGCCGCCATGATAATCGCGGTAGTTCACCATTGCTTTGAGAGTTAGCTGCAACGGTTGAGAGCCACGGCGCAGAAGATAGTGGACGTAGGTAGTGTTGGCTCCCTGCTGCATCCAAATTCGTTTTTCTAATAAGGCATCAGCACAGGCATAACGCCACACAGGAATAGTACCCTCCAAACAGAAACGTTCTATGTGCTGATAACCATCAGGACTGACGATTCCATCAGTCCATCGATTCGTATACAAATTGTAATTTTTATTACCATACAAAACATTTTCATCCACCTTTGCTAATAGCAATGTTCTGCCTAGAGGTGGTTTCAATGCTGCCATCAGCAAACCGTGATAGCGCCTAGTCAGCAATCCTGCTATGGTACCAGAAGCGTATCCACTTATACCATTAGTTACTAACCATTCACGTGTTTCTGCTGTATAGAGGATACCACAAATTTCCCTACCAAATTCAATGCACATATCAATATCACTGCCTACCTTTTGGAGAGCACTGTTTTAATTATCCGTCGTGACTTTTACATCCAGCTGAGAAGCTAATTAAGAGTTACTAAGAACAGGGGATAGGGAATAGGTTACAGTTTTTCCCTGTTCCCTGTAACCTGTCACCTATTTATTCACACAAGCTTGACATTAACACCTATGTCAAGGTTTAGCTTAAGAAAGTCAGTGCTAACTTGAATTTCATGCTTTACCCAGGACGCTTACATCAATTTACCAAAGAACATATGGATGCTGTGGCGGCAATTCTCTGTGGATTGCTGTTGTTTCTAGGATGGTTGGCTTTGCACTTTGGCTTTTTGGGATGGGCGCTGCTACTGCTACCTGCAGCGTATATTGTTGGTGGTTACGAAAGCGCCCTTGAGGGGTTCACTACTCTTATTAAAGAAAGGGAACTAGATGTAGATTTGTTGATGATTGTGGCAGCACTGGGTGCTGCTGGTTTGGGCTTGTGGCGAAAAGAATATTATCTAATTATTGATGGGGCAGTTTTGATTCTTATCTTTGCAGTTAGTGGTGCACTTGAAGGTTATGCCATGCAAAAAACGGAACGCAGTATCCGCAGTTTAATGAGCCTAACTCAAGATACAGCAAGGGTTATGCGTCAGGGACAAGAAGAGATCGTTCCTGTCAACCAGCTGCAACTAGGAGATGAAATTATTGTCAAGCCAGGGGAATTAATTCCCACAGATGGGATGATTTTGGAAGGTTACAGCGCTCTGAATCAGGCTGCAATTACAGGTGAATCCTTACCTGTAGAGAAGACAGTGGGTGAGGAAGTTTTTGCAGGCACGCTGAATGGATATGGAGCATTAAAGCTGAAGTTGCATCAACCACCGGAAAGTAGTTTAATTCAACGCGTAATTCGTTTGGTAAAGCAAGCACAAACAGAAGCACCGCCTTCTCAAGAATTTATTGAGCGATTTGAACGAAGGTACGCACAGGTAATTGTCGTAGTAGGAATCTTTCTGATTATTTTGCCACCGTTTGTTTGGAAGTGGGAATGGGAAACCACAATCTATCGTGCTTTAACTTTTTTAGTAGTGGCTTCTCCTTGTGCGTTAATGGCAGCAATTATGCCAACATTGCTGTCGGGTATTGCTAATGGTGCAAAACAAGGAATTTTGTTTAAAAATGGTGCCCAATTGGAAAGGGTAGGAAAAGTGCGGGCGATCGCTTTTGACAAAACAGGTACTCTTACCATAGGGCAGGTAGAAGTATGCCAAGTAATTACCAATAGTGAATATACGCAATTAGATGTATTAAAAACTGCTGCTGCTTTAGAATCCCGTTCTGAACATCCGATTGGTAAGGCGATTGTGCAAGCGCCTGGCGATTTAGAATACAAGAGCGCTGTGGAGGTACAAGCTATACCTGGACAGGGAATTGTTGGTTTGGTGAAACAGCAGCAATTCATTGTTGGTAAAGCTGAGTTTGTACAGCAATATGTAACTGATTTACCTCTACCATTGCAGGAAGTCGCTCATACTTTACAGCAAGAGGGCAAAACAGTTGTTTGGGTAGCACAAGAGGACGTGGGGACGCGGGGACACTCTGACGCGGAGATGGTTTCTGTTTCTACTTCATTCAGTATACTGGGTTTAATTGCCCTTGCTGATAAAATTAGACCAGAAGCTCCAATCGCGATCGCACATTTACGGAAGCTCGGAGTTGAACAAGTTGTGATGTTAACTGGGGATAACCAGCAAACTGCCAACAGTGTTGCTCAAGCAATTGGGATAGACCAAGTATATGCAGAGTTACTGCCAGAAGACAAGCTGCGTGTTATCCGCCATCTTCAAAAAGAATACGAAACAGTGGCAATGGTAGGTGATGGTATTAATGATGCACCAGCGCTAGCTCAGGCTTCTGTTGGTATTGCGATGGGAAAAGCAGGGAGCGATGTAGCTTTAGAAACCGCAGATATCGTATTAATGGCAGATAAATTAGAGAAAATTGCAGTGGCTATGCGCTTGGGTAAAAGAGCGCAGGTGATTGTGAAACAAAATATAGTTATTGCCCTTTTATTCATTTTGTTGCTTTTAGTTGGTAATTTTTTAGGAAATATTAATTTACCGCTTGGTGTGGTTGGGCATGAAGGTTCTACAGTGTTAGTTACGCTCAGTGGTTTGAGATTGCTAAAATAAGGCAATTTTGTAGTCATCTTAGATTTTGATCGTAGATGGTGAGTAAAGGTTTCGCTTAGACTAAAAACTCGTCAAGCAAGTTCAAATCTTAACTTGGATGATTGTCATTGAAACACCCCGCCTCATCCTGCAACATCTTACCCTAGACGATGTGGATGAATTAGCTCGCATTTACGCCGATCCAGTTGTGATGAAGTTCTATCCTAGTATATATACGTATGAACAAACACAACAGCAGGTAAAGAGAATCATCAGTACCTATAAACAAGGTGGTTGGAGCCTGTGTGCAACTATTCACAAAGGCGATCGCAAGCTGATCGGGCGTTGTGGAATAATATCTCAGTTGGTAGATGGGCAACAAGAAGTGGAAATAGGTTATTTACTCGCTAAAGAATATTGGGGGCAAGGTTTGGCAACAGAAGCAGCTATTGCTTGTCGTAATTATGGTTTTGAGCAACTTGGTTTTCACCGCCTGATCTCACTGATTGATCCCGCAAATATAGCATCTCAAAAGGTAGCGATGAAGAATGGTATGAAATACGAGAAAGATGCCCATATGTGGGGCAAAATAGTGCGTGTTTATACGGTACAAAAATAAGAATTGAGATAATATGTCCAAACCCTTTACTTTTTTACTTTTAGTGGAGTTTTCCGCTAAAGAATCACCAGAGCAACGGAAATTGCCCGTGAATAAATGCGATTGATTAACCATTAACCGCATTGAAGTTGAAAATACTTGTTTCGGCGGCATAGGTGAGTTCCTACACCCTGGTGATTTACTTGTTATTAGTATTGCGTTCTACCAAGCTGGCTACTACTGTAATTAACTCAGATGGATCAACTGGTTTAGGCATATGCAGTTGAAAACCTGCCTGTATTGCCTGACGACGATCTTCCGCCCTAGCGTATGCTGTTAAAGCTGCTGCTGGTATTTTTCCTCCTTTTTCTGGCGGTTGCGATCGCAGGTGACGGATTAAAGAGTAACCATCTTCCTCTGGCATTCCAATGTCACTTACTAATACATCTGGTTTACAACGCTCAATTGCTGCGAGTGCTTCCTGCACTGATGCCACCGCTTGAACTTCGGCTTGAGATTCCTGAAGTACTGTAGTGAGAAAATCGCGAGTATCAGCTTCGTCATCTACTACTAATACGCGCACACCACTGAGGCAGGGAGTAAGGGAAGGAGTGAGGGAAAAGGAAGGACTATTGATTATCGACTCTTGAGTATGGACTATTGATTGTTCTGTTTTGAGGAGTGGTAAACTAACTATAAATGTGGTGCCTTGTTCTTTGCCGGGACTTTCGACATGAATAGTACCGCCATGCATTTCTACCAAGTGACGCACGATCGCTAATCCCAATCCCAGTCCACCATAAGATCTGGTAATTGAACTATCTGCTTGACGAAAGCGATCAAATACGTAAGGAAGAAAGTCAGGGCTGATACCGATACCTGTGTCTTTAACGGTAATTTGAGCATTGGATATTGGAGACTGGGTACTGGTGATTGGGTACTGGGAAGAGTCTAGTTCACGTTGATTAGTATCTTCTCTAGTCTCTACTCCCCCATCGTTAGCCCCTGACAATCGTACCTCCACTCGTCCGCCTGGGGGTGTGAATTTGATTGCATTGGAAAGTAAATTCCAAACTACCTGCTGCAAGCGTTCTGCATCACCGAAGATTATTGCTGCTGTGGGATCGAGAATCGTTTGAATTTGAATATTTTTAGTTTGAGCGGCTAAATTTACAGTATCTAAAGCAGTTTCAATAATATTAATCAAATCGCAAGTGCGAACATTAAGGCGCAACTTACCTCTAATTATCCGCGAAATATCAAGTAAATCATCTATTAACTGTGTTTGCGCCCTTGCATTACGCTCAATAGTCTCTAGTGCTTTGTGAATCTGAGTTTCGTTGAGGTTGCGGGAACGCAAAAGTTGTGACCAACCAAGGATAGCATTGAGAGGCGATCGCAATTCATGAGACAATATTGCCAAGAATTCATCTTTCATGCGGTTTGCTTCTTGCAACTGCTCAGTTTGCTGCCGTAAAGAAGAAATCAAACTGGCACGTTCCATAGCGATCGCAATCTGATCGCAAACTGCTTGCATCATGCCCATTTCATTTTGGGTAAACTTCAAGCGAGTGCGGCTGATAAAGCACAAAGTACCCAATAAACGTCCTTGTGCTATCAATGGGTAACCATAATAAGCTGTAACACCAATAGCACGCAGGAATTCTGATTTTGAGTCAGTTGATTGCTGTACATTTTCTACGGCGATCGGAAAGCGCTGTTGGGCAACAGTGCCGCACATTCCCATACCAACCCTCAAGCATTCAATTTCTTTGGCACTTTCTTCATCAATGCCGCACCAAGAGGCTAGGTGCATGAGCTGAGAGTTTTCATCAACTAAATAGTTAAAGTAAACATCTAACCCGATCTGCTGCGAGAGCTTTCGGAATAAACTTTCAATCAGTTTGAGTGGTTCTTGACTCGATAGTAAATCACTAGCTGTACTAAATAATAAATGGAGCCGTTTATAGCCCAATGATAAGGCTTTTTCGACTCGCTTAAGATTGGTAATATCCTGAAATGTTAAGACACAAGTAGCCGAATGGCCGTGCATAGCTGGTAAAGTATCGGCATATATGAGCAAAGAGCGGATACCTACTGGTGAATGCCAGTCTAACTCTACACCATCTAGGCGTTCGCCACGCGCCACCCTTATTCCTGGTGCTTGATCGTCGGGTATTGGATTGCCTTCGGCGTCTGTTGAGTAGTAGAGAGTATGATAGTCTGTAGCTGAATCTGCCATCGGAAATTTGCCTCCAGCGACTTCGTTAGCCGCTTTGTTGGCAAAAGTTACCTGTGCCGTTCCAGGTTCGATCAAAAGTAGTGGTGTCGGCATTAGGTTAAGTACATCCTCAAGCCATTTTTGTTGATTTTTCTGAACTTCCTCTGCCTGTTTGCGGATTGTGATGTCCTCAGCAAAAGCCAAAATTTGATAAATCTTTCCCTCATCATCTAAAATCGGCACATACTTAATCAATGTGGTAAGTACACCGTGATTAACAGAAGTAATTCGGGCTTCTGTTGTTTGGATAGTTCGTGTTTCGACTGCCTGAATCAAAGTTGCAAGATAAGGTTGTGTTACCTCAGTAGGAAAAATTTCCTCATCCCTTCGTCCAATTATTTCTTCCTTTAGCTTTCCAAATAATTGCAAAGCCGCCGCATTGACAAACTGAAATCGCCGTTGGGCATCATAAATAGCAAAAACATCTGGCATGTGATCAACCGCCAACCGAAATCGCTCTTCGCTTTGGATTAGCGCTGCTTGTGCTTGCTTGTGTGCGCTTAAATCTAGGATAAACGCAACTGACTCTTCTCGTTTGTTCCCCACTAGTGTGTAGCCGACTAAAACCGGAATTCGGTTGCCATCGCGACGAATATACTCTTTCTCGTAGGGCGTACAAGCACCATTTATTTGAGCTTCGGCTATTTTTTGCTCATCCAAATCCAAATACTCTGGTGGCGTCATCTCTTTCCAGCTGATTTTGCCTGCTTTTAGCTCTTTGCGAGTATACCCAATCATTTGGAGAAATTTGTCGTTTGCCTGCTGGATACCACCGTAGATGTCACCGTACAAAATGCCAATAACGTTAGCTTCTACCAAACTTCTCAGTTTTTCAGAATTTGTCTTTAATACTTCCTTGACGCGATCGCGTTGGTTAGCTAAACGTTGAACAGAGGAAGCTGTTTCCCAAATCAAAATTGCGAAAATTACAATTGAAATAATTGCAAACAGTGCTAATGCAAACGCTGTATCGTAGTGTTTTGCCCGTTGTCCTTGTAGAATTAACCATCCTGTAGCCAAAGGTACTGCAAACGCAGCCAGCAGCAATCGACGTGCAAGCAAACCACTGTAGGTTTGACTAGTGACGATCTGCATTACTCCTTGCTGTGGTTGTAACCACAAAATTCCAACACAAAGCACTGTAAATGTAAATGCTGTGTGTAGTGCCATTGATGTTACATGGGGAAGTATGCCGTACAGAGCTTCTACTTGGTAAGCATAACCAATTAAAGCTAGCAAGGAAATCACGGCTGCAAATAAAGCCAAAATCTGCCCATACCAAATACTACGATGAGTTTTTGATTTCCCCAAAAGTTCTGAAGCTTTACTTATCAATATAAAGTTTACTGCTGTATTTAACCCCATCCGACCTGGTTTGAATGTCAATCTAGGATTTTCTTCCTCTAGAAATAACAGCTGATCGATACCGAAATACCAGCCAAATAAATACTGGGTTAATGTCAGCGTACCAATCGTGAAAACAGCAAATGCACATACTCTTGCCAGCAGAATACTATAAGAGTGTTTGTGTATTTGCTCTGAAATTACTCTTATGTTGCTCTGTTCCCTGCTTTTGATAGATAACCACAGCGATATGCCTAACAAAACAAAACATAATGCTGTATTTCCCTTCATGGTTACTTTACTGAGATGGAAGCAGTTCTTAAATACTTCTAAGTTGAACCACCAGCCAAACATGACAAGGCCGCCAACTATAATGGCGAATACACTGCCAGATTTTGCAATCAGTAAAGAATGTGAAGATATCTGATTCAAACCATGTTGGCGCAAGCGGTTGACGTGCATCATTGAAGGCTATGTAACCGCATCTGTCTGGCGCGGTGAATTTTAAAATTGATTTATAATCATGATTTAGTCACCAACTTATTTTATTTTACAAGATAGTAATTTTTAAATCTATCTTTATGCATATTTTTTGGTTAACAGAGAAATTATATTATTTGAAAGTTTAGATTTTGACTTAGAAATCGCTTTCTACACCTGGCTTGTATCAATACACTCTCGCTATCATTAATAGACAATAGTAGATGGTTACTATTACCAACTAACTACCAACTTTATATATGAATAAAAACCTAAACAAACAATTTAAATCTCATTAGCTGTGTTTCTATTGTTCGCGGCAAAATTTTATTTAGCTCTTTTGCGTCTTGAAATTGTAGAATTTGAGTTGGTGGCAAGTCAAAAGGAAATTGTCCTGGTAAATCAGGGCGTTGCATTTGTGCCAATAATATTTGCTCAGTTCGCTTACTTTGGATAGCATAGCCAATTTCAACACAGACATTTGGACTGGGAATTTGTTGAGAGGATTCTTTACCCTCAATACTAGCAATGGGTGTGGTATCGGCAATAAACAACAAACTCCTACGAATTTTTCGCATCATTGTGCTGCCGATTCTAGTTGGTGAATCTTTGGAGCGATAAGATTCTAATAATTTAAGCGGCAGACGCGATCGCACATTCAACTTTTCCAAACTACTCAGCATGGCTTCACGCAGAGCATTACTTGCTTGTGCATACTCTGTTTGAGTACACAAAAAAATTGTTGGCTCTAACTGCGCCAACACTGACTGTTTAGTGAAATAAATTTCATGACTAATTAAGTCAATATTAGCTACTGCGTAGCCTCCACTACCTTCTATATAAAATTCAATATTTTCCCCTTCTAGATAGCGCCCAAACCATATTGATTGCTTAATTTCCTCGCTGTCTTCCAAAAAGTCCGCTCTTAGTCCTGATTTCAGCAGACTTTTTTTACTCAGACGAATATCTGGTGGGCGTTTTTCCAGCTCTGGTATCGGCTCGTAATTCTCAAGATACCATGCTCTGAGAGCAATTATTGACATAAGGTGTTATTTTTACTGTCTCGTGCTATTCCACTTAGTATTAGCTTACACCTAAGCTTGCTGTAAATAAAACAACAACACCCAAGCTGCTAAAAGGTGAGTGATTTCCTCTTTATTGTTAATCTTAGCCAGGGATGTACTGGGCAAATCACCTTTATATTCAGTGATTTTATCAGTTACAGCGCCCCCTTCTTTCCACTATGAGGAAATATCAACTTGTGAGTTGGGTGTTGCTATTTTGTGACGAGACAGATGTGTTTTCAACAGCGTTTTACCTCTTTTTTATTTTTCACTAGCTGTTCGATCTGCCAGGGAAGCTTTTTAGCTTCAATTATTAAGTTAACACCTTTGCTCTGGAAATAAAATTCTTTGAAACTAAACTTTACTTTCCCTGATTAAGTAACTTGATTAAATAGCGATTATATTTTAGTTATAGCTTTAATTACAGCTAAAAATAGCTATGCAAGATCCAAAATTATCAATACAGTTTCACTTCACCAATTATTAAGTTTTGAAACTATTCACTTTGCTATTTAAAGTTAACAGTTCAAACTTTCTATTGCTCTTGCTTGAGGTAGGGAACTCTTGGTAGGAAAACAAACGTCATTGGCGAAAGTAATATACAGGAGTAAAAAAATAGCTATGGGTGATTAATTCAACACGTCATAAACACTCCCGACTGTTTTTATATCCTCTTTCCATTCAAACGGTTGTTAGTGCAAAATGGTTAGATGTGTTTTAAATAATGCAACTAATATGTCTAGAACTCCGAATGAATACGCAGTTTACCTGATGATGGAAAGTGGACACCGGGAAGAAGTACGTTTTCCAACATTTCAAGATTTTCAGAAGTGGTATAGCGGCGCACTGACACCTAAGTCTGATTCCAACGACTTTATTAACGTACCGATCAAAAATATTCAGGGTGAATATATGGTAGTGCGTCCATCTCGGATTGTGGCAATCCGAGTAGAACCGATATTTAGCTCTAGTGTGGAAAGATTTACATAAAAATGAGAAAAACGCTTGCTGTGCTTTCTTTGAGCCTGGGAATTTCCTTTGTCAATCCTGTTTACTCTGCTTTGGCTCAACCCCTTAGCCTACCATTACCCAAAAATCCTGAACAAGTTCCACTACAAGTACCAAGCATCCCAGAAGTAACGCCGCCACTCAAGCCGATCACTCTAGGAACAGATTGTGTACCCAGTCACTTGTGCTTGGGATGGGATGAACAAATTTGGCAGGGAATGGGCAGACAGGGTGATCGCAAAGCTCTATTAACAGCTATCGATCATAGCTTGCGTTTCCTAAACACAAAGGGGGCGATCACAGCGTACCAGAATTATCCCATTCCAGAAATTTCTCTAGCTCGTGTTCGTCGCAGTTTACAACGTTTTCGTCAGTTAGTAGTTAGCTCTAAATCACCAGCACAATTACAGGCGGCTGTGCGTCGAGAGTTTGTCTTTTACAAATCAGTCGGCAACGATGGCAACGGTACTGTGAAGTTTACTGCCTATTACGAACCTGTATATACTGCCAGTCGCACTCGTACCTCAGTATATAAGTATCCTCTTTATCGGCTCCCGGTAAACTTCGAGCAATGGGCTAAACCACACCCCAAACGATTAGATTTAGAAGGAAAGGATGGTTTGCTGGGCGAAAAAAGTCCGTTACGTGGTTTAGAGTTATTTTGGTTCCGTAATCGTTTGGATGCTTATCTAGTACATATTCAAGGTTCTGCTCAACTGAAATTAACTGACGGTACCAGAACCTCTGTTGGTTACGCAGGAGGCACTGATTACCCTTGGACTAGTATTGGCAGAGAATTGGCTAAAGATGGCAAAGTAGCTTTAGAAGGTTTGACATTACCCAAAGTAATTCAGTACTTCCGTCAATATCCGAAGGAGTTAAATAATTATTTACCCCGTTGGGAACGTTTTGTTTTTTTCAAAGAAACTAGTGGCAGTGCAGCTACTGGAAGTATTGGCGTACCCGTGACACCAGATCGTTCTATTGCTACAGATAAATCTCTCATGCCGCCAGGAGCACTAGCGATAATTAATGCTTCATTTCCCTATCCAGCCAGTCGTGGCAAGCTGGTTTTACGTCGAGTCAGTCGCTTCGTCTTAGATCAAGATACTGGCAGTGCTATCAAAGGGCCAGGACGGGTAGATTATTTTATGGGAACTGGTGAATTAGCAGGTGATCGCGCTGGGATAACAGGCGGTAGTGGAAGTTTATATTACTTGCTATTGAGGGAATAAAGTTAGATTAGATAACTATAGTAGGGGCTGTTTGGCAGTAATAACACAGAAGCTGCGAGTGCATCTACACCCCTACCAATGTTTGAGTTCTAACTTTTAACGATGAAATTTGACTAGAACTTGCACAATAATTTAGATTTTATCATCTTGCTGTTTGCTATTTGAGGCAAATCAAGCTTCAATTGCTTGTGACAAAACAATTACTACAGCAATTTTGCCCAACTTCTACCACAGCATTAGCCTATCCTTTATGTTTAGAAGGTATTAAGTAGCAATATTTTACAGAACATAGATTGATGTAGAAAAGATTTATACAATACCTCTGATAACATCAACCTCAGAAAGAGCGACATTATCGTAGCTAATATAAAGGACTGCTTAAGACAATGAAATTCAGTGAAATTTTAGAAAAACTTGGAGATGCTGCTGCCGTTAATAGCCTTAGTATCAAAAAAGAGTATAATCCGGAAATAACAGCACTAGCAGCAATTGATGAGGCGACAAGCGGTACCCTTAGCTACATTGAAGGGGCAAAATTTTCTGCTATGGTAGGCAACACAAGCGCGAGTGCTTTAATTTTGCCCGTAGATGAAACATTGCAGACACAAGCACAAGAACGTGATATTGCCTGGATCGCTACTCCTGAGCCAAGACTGTTGTTTGCTAAAGTACTGAAATTATTCTATCAACCTTGGCGTCCAGCTCCAGAAAATCATTCTACTGCGGTAATTCATTCTACAGCAAAGATTGGCAGCGAAGTTTACATCGGGCCTCATGTGGTGATTCATCAAGGAGTAGAAATTGGCAATGGAGCGTGCATTCACGCTAACGTTGTCATTTATCCTGATGTGAAGATTGGTGATCGCACTACTTTACACGCCAACTGTACTATCCACGAGCGCACTCTCATTGGTGCAGATTGCGAAATTCATAGCGGCGCAGTTATTGGTGCTGAAGGCTTTGGCTTTGTGCCTACTGCCACAGGTTGGCTAAAAATGGAACAATCAGGTTACACTGTCCTAGAAGATGGAGTAGTTATTGGCTGTAACAGCGCTGTTGATCGTCCTGCTGTCGGAGAAACACGGATAGGCCGCCATACAATTATTGATAATTTGGTACAAATCGGTCATGGTTGTCAAATTGGTGCTGGTTGTGCGTTAGCAGGGCAATCTGGAATGGCAGGAGGCGTCAAAGTTGGAAATCGCGTTATTTTAGCTGGGCAAGTAGGAATTGCCAATCAGGTAAAAATTGGCGATGGTGCGATCGCATCGGCTAAAGCCGGAATTCACAGTGATGTTCCACCTAGAGAAATTGTCTCTGGAACTCCTGCCCTACCTCACAAACAATATCTGAAGGTGTCTGCTGTTTTAAGTCGCCTACCAAATATTTATCAATCTTTGAAACAACTGCAAAGACAAATCGGACAAAAGTAAAAAATTAGTCATTAGTCATTAGTTCATATGAGGTAGCTCTAGATTTAAAAGCTGATGTTCCTTTGTAACTTATTGGCTAGTGACTTTTAATTTTGGAGATTTATCTGGAAAGTACGACTAAAATAGGTAGGGTTTTCCTCACTAATTACATTTCTGTTTTCAGCCAATATAAAGATAAAGGCAACTAAAGAAATGCCTCAAAAAACACAAAATTGAGAGTTAGTTAAAGTACCAGGAAACATTTTTTAATTGACCTTGAATTCAGTTGTAACACTGTTGTAAGGGAGGTTAAATCTGTTATGGCACTCATACGTTGGCAACCATTCCAAGAAATGGAAACTATTCGTCGTCAAATGGATCGGATGTTTGACGAATTGGCTGGAGTTAATCGTGAGTTTATGACAACTTGGACACCTGCAATTGAGTTAGAAGATACAGAGGATAATCTAATTTTGCGGGTTGAAATTCCAGGTGTAGAAGGTAAAGATTTGGACGTTCAAGTAGCAAGAGAATCTGTATATATTGCTGGTGAAACCCGGCACGAAAGCAAAATAGAAGAGCGTGGATATTTCCGCTCCGAGTTTCGCTACGGTAATTTCCAACGCACAATACCTCTACCCATACCGATCAAGAACGATCAAGTCCAAGCAGAGTTCAAGAATGGTATTTTGAACTTAACGCTACCAAAGGCAGAAGAAGCTAAAAAGAGGGTGGTGAAAATTAATTTAGAAAATGACAAAACGTCACTTCCCAGTTCAGAAACTGTTCAAGTGGTTTAAATCTCCACAATGCGATAGGTGATAAATTACACCATTGAATGATGTAATATGTAACAAATTAATCTATTACCATAAAAGATACTAAGTGAGTGGATAATATCCACTCTTTTTTGTCTATTTTTTACACTATTATTGATAACTATTTTGACTTATTTAATTAAAATATTTGGGTGATAATACTTAAAATTTTCGTTGAATAAAAAATGAATGTAAAATCGATATCAATTATCATAAAAAACTGTAGTCAATCAAGGAAAAACTAACTGCATGACTAGAGAAAAATTTATACCAGATAGCAATTTTATAGAAAAAATACAGATAGAAATGATTGGTAAGCTAGCAGTTGGCAATTACGTTATCCAGGTTGGCTCAAGTTACGGTGCGATCGCAAATGCAGCGACTATACAAAAGCAGCCTATTTTGCCACAAAATTCCACACCAGCGTTAATACGACATCCTCCATATAAGCAGCGATTAGAGTATCAAGACTTACTTCAAGAAGCGCTTGCGGCTTTACAATCTAGACAATCAGTAGAATTTTGCACTCCTATAGGTTTTGATCAGACAGAATTATTACTTTACTTAGCTCACAAATTACAAGCTAGCTCTAGTTTTGTTGACGGCGTTATATATTTATCTCCTATTCACCCCTACGTAGACGATTTCCTTCAATCTATTTGGGAAGTTTTTTATCAAAGTCATATTCCTTATAAACCTACTAATAAGCAAATTCGACAACAAATTCAAAATAAAAGCGCGTTAATTGTATTGAATGAGAATAATCTCACCACAGAGGAAGTAACAGAATTAAGAAATGCTTTAAGTAAATGTACATTTGTTTTCGCTTCCTCAAAAAAGCACCTTCACAAACAAGGACGTTCTATCGAGCTTTCTGGGCTTTCTATCCAGGATGCTCTGGTTTTAGTGGAAGAGGAACTCCAAAGCTCACTGACAATTGAGGAAAGACCTGCGGCAATATCATTGTGTAAAATTATGCAGGGACATCCTATATATCTGCGCTTGGCGATCGCTTATATGTTGGAAGATGGGCGATCGCTTGTCGATATTGTCAGCCAACTGCCAACTTCCGAGCCAGAAAAATACCTAATCCAACAAATCCTAGAGTCGCTCACAGGTAGGCAAAGAAGCATTTTGGATTTATTAGCTGTAATGGGTGATGCAGGGTTGTCAGCCGAACAGATTATAGCTATCACACAACAGCCTAAAACTCCTAATATGTTGGAGAACTTATGTCGCCTTCATCTTCTTCGCCATCAAGAAAATCGCTACACTCTAAATAAGATAATTGCAGAAGTTTTACCGCCAGCATGGAAGCTGAAAGCAGTTTTAGAAAGCGTCATTACCTATTTTACAAATTGGGCACAAAAGTATTATCGACAACCAAAAATATTAGGTACAGAAATTGATGCGATCACACAAGTAATAGAAGTAGCAGTTAAAGCCAGTCGTTGGCAGGATGTATTGCGTTTGGTAAAAGTAATAGAAAGCTCGCTTGCCTTAAACAAGCAATGGAGTTTATGGGAGCAAGTTTTGCAGCGAGGATTGCAAGCATCTCAAGCTAGAGGAGATCGAGCTTCAGAAGCTTGGATACTTCATCAGCTGGGGACTCGTACCCTGTGTTTAGAAGAAAATGCCGTCGCAGCAGACTATCTCACAAAAGCACTAGAAATAAGATTATCTTTAAGTGACAAGACAGCTGCAACAGCAACTCGCCACAATTTAAATTTTCTTTCCTCAAATGTATCTACTTTGCCACCTCAAAATTTTCAAAATAGTAGTGCAGATACTAATTCAAATCACAATCAACAGGTTAGAAAGGATACTAATTCCCAGTCATCCACTTTGCCACCAGCATTAACTCGAATGTCTATAGTAACGAAAAATACTTCACCTGTAGGCAAACCTCATAATGCAAATTTTTTACTCTCACCTAAAAGAATGATTGCCACTGGAATTTTAGCCTCAGGCGGATTATTGATTTTGTTTAACTGGCATCGTTTCACACCCTCACCTACTAAACCCTCCACTAGTGAGCCAAAGGCAACTATTAAGCCAGCACCCATAACTAAACCCACTTCCAGGGCAACTCAGACACCCTCAGTAATTACTCAACCTACTTCTGTGCCTACCGCAACGCTGTCACCCTTACCCGAAAACACACCGATTATAGATCCGGTAATATCTCCAGTATTCCCCGAACCAGTTACTGGTAGAAACCAAAACTCCAACACAGAGGGAAAGTCTGCACCACAGCCAACATCTTCACCGACACCGACTTCTACACCAACACCAGAAGCTACACCTCTTTCTATACCAACCCCAACACCAGAAACTACACCTACTCCAACACCAATATCTCCTCCTCTATTTGAGTCTCCAACCCCTGAAACCCTTCCCATACCAACTTTTACACCAACACCCGAACCGTCAACTTCACAAATTCCATCTTCGTCAATTATCACACCGCTACCAACAGCAACGGCGATACCAAAAGCAGAAATTACATCTCCTAATCTAGATGTAACAGTGCCAACACAAGAGCTATTTAATCAACCACCAACACCAAAAAGTGAAACCAAATTTTCGATTCCAGATGTGACAGTAACAACAATAGAAGAGCCTTTAAATCAACAGTGAAAGGTTAGTGGATAGTGTTTAATGACTAATGGTTAATGGTTAATTTTTGAGTAATAACTAGTATCTACTATCTACTAACCAAAATCCCCAATTTCTCCAACACAGGCTTAGTAGAAACAATATGCCTTTCTAATCCCAATTCTTTTGGACTAATTCCGACTGCTAGAGCAATTAATTGGGGTAAATGCAACACTGGTAAACCGAGTTTCTGCTCAATCACTTTTTCTACCTCTGGTTGGCGAGAATCTAGGTTCAGGTGACACAGAGGGCAAGGAGTGACTATACAATCAGCACCAGCTGCCAAAGCTTCTCTAATATGCATCCCTGCCATTTTAAAAGATTGAGTGGTAGCGTAGCTAGAAATAGGCCAACCACAACATTGTGTACGACCTCTGTAATAAATTGGTGTTGCTCCCAATGCCCGAAATACATTTTCCATCCCCTCTGGCTGAAAAGGATCGTCATAGGGCATAGATTTTTGAGCACGGAGCAGATAACAGCCATAGAAGGCAGCACACTTTAATCCGGTTAATTTATGGGTAACTCTTCGTTCAATTTCTTCTAAACCATAATCTTTTATTAAGGCATAAAGGATATGTTTTACTTCAACTGTTCCTCGATAAGGCGAACAGCCTTCTTTTTTCAGCAAGCTATTAACCTGTTCTACATAAGCAGGGTTTGTTTTCTGGCATTCTTTTAATTGTTCATCGACATGACCAATTACACCTTGACAAGTGCTGCAATGAGTTAGTAAAGGTAAATTTAATTGTTCTGCCAAAGCAATATTTCGAGCATTAACAGTATCTTCTAATAATTGAGAATCTTCTTTAAACGTGCCGGAACCACAGCAAGCTGCTTTTTTGAGTTCAATTAGTTCAATACCCAATGCTTTAGTAAGGGCAACAGTTGACTGATGAAGTTCCCGGCAAGCTCCTTGAGCAACACAGCCAGGGTAGTAAGCGTACTTTAACGTATGGGATAGCATAGAAATTGATAATTATGAGGTCATAGACTTATACGATAACTTTTTTATCATCGCTTGTTAGTAACGATCGCAAGACAGTGGATTGTAGAGTGTATATTCTTAAAAAAATTTAGTAAGAATTGCAAAACAGAACTGTTTAAACCGTAGATACGACACTTAGCGTGTCCTACTGCCCCAGCGCTTGAGCAGTAGCTTTGTTTCTAACAGAAACACGAGAAAGATTTTCTCAAAGAAAATCCCTTAGTAGTATACGGGCGATCGCGCTTTCCGATAAGATAAATATGCTCAAAATCATGTCCCCCATAACAGAGCGGATTTAGCAACTGGTTGAGGAATTTACTCTATGAGCCAAGCGGAAATTTTTGAAAAGGTTAAGAAAATCGTCTCCGAACAGCTAAGTGTTGAGGCCGACAAAGTCACCCCACAAGCTAGCTTTGCCAACGACTTGGGAGCCGATTCTTTGGATACTGTAGAACTGGTAATGGCTTTAGAAGAAGAATTTGATATCGAAATTCCCGATGAAGCCGCAGAAAAAATTACTACAGTTCAAGAGGCTGTTGATTACATCAACGACAAAGTTGCTGCATCCGCCTAGCATTGGGTATTGGGTACTGGGTACTAGGTATTGGGTATTGGGTACTGGGTATTGAGAAAATACTTTCCTAGTCCCTAGCCCCTAGTCTCTAGTACCTAATCCCTAGTCCCTGTTTTATCCTGCCTGCATCAAGGAAGAGCCACCTGTAACTGAGAAATGACTGATTTTATACGTAAACGCGTTGTTGTCACTGGTGTTGGCGCGATTACACCAATTGGTAATACACCAGCCGAGTATTGGGAAGGATTGGTAAGCGGGCGTAATGGTATTGGCGAAATTACCCTATTTGATGCGTCTCGCCATGATTGCCGCATTGCTGGTGAGGTAAAAAACTACGATCCGCATGATTACTTGGAACGTAAAGAAGCCAAGCGCATGGATCGATTTACGCAGTTTGCTGTTTCAGCTGCAAAACAAGCTTTAGCAGATGCACGATTAGTTATCAACGATTTGAACGCAGAACAAGTGGGTGTCATGATCGGTTCTGGCGTTGGTGGCATTAAGGTAATGGAAGACCAGCAAACTATTTACCTAAATCGAGGCCCGGATCGCTGTAGCCCTTTTATGATTCCCATGATGATTGCCAATATGGCAGCAGGGTTAACAGCAATTCACACTGGCGCAAAAGGCCCTAACTCTTGTGCTGTGACAGCCTGCGCTGCTGGTTCTAATGCTATTGGAGATGCTTTCCGCTTGATTCAAAGTGGATATGCTCAAGCAATGATCTGCGGAGGCACCGAGGCGGCAATTACACCGTTGTCTGTAGCTGGATTTGCTGCGTGTAAAGCCCTTTCTTTTCGTAATGATGACCCCACCCATGCTTGCCGTCCATTTGATCAAGCTCGTGATGGATTTGTGATGGGTGAAGGCGCGGGCATTTTAATCCTCGAAGAACTGGAACACGCGAAAAGTCGTGGCGCGAGGATTTATGCAGAAATTGTCGGCTACGCAATGACCTGTGACGCTTACCACATTACCTCCCCTGTACCTGGTGGAGAAGGAGCAACCAGAGCTATACGGTTGGCACTTAAGGATGCAGGCATAACCCCTGAGCAGATAAGCTATATAAATGCTCACGGCACAAGCACTCCGGCTAATGATACCACAGAAACTGCTGCCATGAAAAAAGCCTTGGGCGAGCATGCTTATAAAGTGGCGATCAGTTCCACAAAATCTATGACTGGTCACTTGTTGGGCGGCTCTGGCGGTATTGAAGCAGTGGCAACAGTAATGGCGATCGCCAATGATCGCATTCCACCAACAATCAACTTAGAAAACCCCGATCCTGAGTGCGATTTAGATTATGTTCCTCATGTGAGTCGGGCTGCACGTCTAGATGTGGCATTATCCAATTCTTTTGGTTTTGGCGGTCACAATGTCACGCTAGTCTTTAAGAAGTACGTCTAGGGTTGGAAATTGGTGATTTTGGATTTGATGCTAAAACTCTGGAGATCGTAAATAACGTAAAAAGTAGCTTGAAGGACAGCTTAATTGCATAAGTAAGTCCCTTTAGCAACTGATATTTAGGACGATCTTTCATAAGATAATCTAAAATCCCAAATCAAAAATCCTCGATACTACAGCTTGTTTGTCAACAAGCACCAATGGGATGATGAAGATACTGTCTTGGGGAAATAAAATATCCCCAACAGTGGAGAGCTACAAAAGAGTGCTAACCCGTCGTTAACAACAATCTTATTATGGCTGTTGCAACCCAAACCCTTGAAGAACTTTGTATTAACTCGATTCGCTTCTTGGCAATTGATGCCGTAGAAAAGGCAAAGTCTGGTCACCCAGGACTGCCGATGGGCGGAGCACCAATGGCATTTGTACTCTGGGATCGCTTTTTACGGTTTAACCCCAAGAATCCTAAATGGTTTAACCGCGATCGCTTTGTCCTGTCTGCCGGGCATGGCTCAATGTTGCAGTATGCCCTGCTCTACCTGTTTGGTTACGACAGTGTGACCATTGAGGACATTAAGCAATTTCGTCAGTGGGAATCCAAAACCCCCGGACACCCAGAAAACTTCATGACTGCTGGTGTAGAAGTTACTACAGGCCCCTTAGGGCAAGGAATTGCTAACGGAGTCGGTTTAGCAATAGCTGAAGCGCATCTAGCCGCAAAGTTCAACAAACCCGATGCCAAAATTGTTGACCACTACACCTACGTAATTCTGGGTGATGGTTGCAACATGGAAGGTGTATCTGGTGAAGCTTGTTCCCTGGCAGGACACTTGGGGTTGGGTAAGCTCATTGCCCTGTACGACGACAATCACATTTCCATCGACGGTTCTACAGATATTGCCTTCACCGAAGATGTTTCCAAACGGTTTGAAGCATACGGTTGGCATGTGTTGCACGTAAAAGATGGCAATACCGATTTAGCAGGAATAGCTAAAGCAATTGAAGCAGCAAAAGCTGTCACTGACAAGCCTTCACTGATCAAGGTAACAACTACCATCGGTTACGGTTCTCCCAACAAAGCCAATACAGCCGGTGTTCACGGTGCGGCTTTGGGAACAGATGAAGTGACTGCTACCCGCAACAACCTAGAGTGGACATATGAACCTTTTGTCGTCCCAGAAAATGCTCTCAACCACACGCGTAAAGCAGTTGAGCGCGGTGCAGGCTACGAAGCTGAATGGAAGCAAGACTTGGAAACCTACAAAGCCAAGTATCCCCAAGAAGCAGCCGAATTTGAACGTTACATCAGTGGCAAACTTCCCGATGGTTGGGATAAGGTACTACCCACCTACACTCCCGAAGACAAAGGAGTAGCCACCCGCAAACACTCGGAAACCTGCCTCAATAAATTGGCAACAGTTTTACCTGAGTTAATTGGTGGTTCGGCTGACTTAACCCACTCAAACCTCACTGAACTCAAGGGTAAGGGCGACTTTCAACAAGGGCAATACCAAAACCCAAACATCCACTTTGGTGTGCGGGAACATGGTATGGGCGCAATCTGCAACGGTATAGCGCTGCATGGTTCGGGATTAATTCCCTACGGCGCAACCTTCCTGATTTTCACAGACTATATGCGTGCTTCCATCCGCTTATCTGCTCTGTCTAACGCTGGCGTGATTTGGGTCATGACTCACGACTCGATTGGACAAGGTGAAGACGGGCCAACGCACCAACCGATTGAAACTCTGGCTTCCTTGCGAGCTATTCCGAAGCTAACAGTAATTCGCCCCGCCGACGGCAACGAAACCTCTGGCGCTTACAAAGTGGCAATTGAAAGGGCAAAGCAAGACTTTCCTACTCTATTGGCGTTCACCCGCCAAAATGTTCCCAACCTGGCAGGTACATCGATTGAGGGCGTAACAAAGGGTGGATACATTGTAGTGGATTCTCAAGGTACGCCAGATTTGATCTTGATTGGTACTGGTTCAGAATTAAGCCTGTGTATAACCGCAGCCGAGAAACTCACTACCGAAGGCAAGAAAGTCCGTGTTGTCTCGCTACCCTCTTGGGATTTGTTTGAAGCTCAAGATGCAGCTTATAGAGAGTCTGTGCTACCAAAAGCTGTCATCAAGCGTTTGGCTGTAGAAGCTGGCACTAGCTTTGGCTGGCACAAGTATGTTGGCACCGAAGGCGATACTGTTAGTATTGATCGCTTCGGTGCTTCGGCTCCTGGTGGTGTCTGTATGGAGAAATTTGGCTTTAGCGTTGATAATGTGTTAGCTCAGGCTAAGAAATTGTTGGGTTAATAGCAACAGAATAATTATTTTGAGGGTGGGTGATATGCCCACCTTTTTTTATGGAATTAACTGCCAAGACGCGTTAGACAGAGCAGCAGCTTCCCGTAAGGATAGGACGCAAAGAAAGAGGAGGAACTGTTAAAGTTAATAAATAAGATAAGTGGTTAGGCAAAATTAAACTTATGTGTGGAGGCAAGGGAATATGCAAGAAGTTTCTAGCGGAAGAGATGCGGCAGTGGTACGCATCTCAGAAATTATCGATAATTTAATTAAAGGTAATAGCCTCTATCAGGAGAGATTAAACAAAGAGGAAATGATTCAACTTTTAGTTAGGTTATTGGATAAATTTTCCCCAGACTATATCAAAGCTATTCCTGACAATGACTTAAAACATAGAATTGACAGTATTTTGGTCATAGAGGCAGTTTCTGGGACATTAAACGATTTAACCCCAGAGCAAATGGAGATGTTTAATGCAGCAGTAGAAGAAAGATAAATATAAATGGGGTATCTCCTTGATACGAATATATTAACGGCTATATTAAAGAGGAATCAAAAGATAAATAACAAGCTAGAAGAGGTGCGTTTTCTAGGATAAGATGTATTTATAAGCTGTATAGCCTACTATGAATCAAAAAGAGGACTTCTTTATGCAAAGGCTACCAAGCAACTGTCTGACTTCAATGAACTATGTCGAATATACAGAATTTTATTTTTGGATGATTTAGAAATTATAGAAAAAGCCTGCGAAATTCATGCAGATTTAAAGCGAAAAGGTACACTAATACAAGAGGCAGATATATTAATAGCAGCTACAGCGATCGCACAGGGCTTAATTCTAGTTTCAGACGATTCTGATTTGTTGAGAGTTCAAGGAGTCAATTTAGAAAACTGGCTGCAAACTAATTCTTAAAATTCTTTTATTATGGATGACCTCTCACCCAAGGAAAATTTATTATTTCACATTACATTCTTTATGGTATTGATAAAAGCATAAAGTCTTATTTGCTTTGGTAAGCGATCGCTAAACCTCAACTCAAGAAGTGACAATAGCGTTAAGAACGCTTCCTAGAATAATTGAGTAGAAGAAGAAAGATACTAAACTGTGGACAAGAACTATTCGCCGTAAGTATTCAGATTCAATATCGACATCGCTAACTGCATAAGTTAAGGCAATTGTAAAGGATACGTAAAGAAAATCTAGATAGGCTGGCTGTTCTGTTCCTGGAAAAGCTAAACCCCTACGCAGTTTGCCGGAAGATGCCTGCTCACTATCATCTACTACGTCATAGTAGATCCGCGCGTATTGCTGTCCAAAAGAAGTGTGCAACAAACACCAAGACAAAAGTACAGCGATCGCGCTAAGTACAATCAGAATTTGGGTGTGACCTTGAGTACGATTGCCTACAGATGTGAGAATAATGCCCACAAAAATGTTACTTATAAAGGTAGTTACAATTAGTAGAATCAGTAACAAAAGCGTATTTGGGTTATCTTTGGAAACCCGTTGTTGAGTTTTTGGCCCGTCAGCACTGACAATAACAATGCCAAGTAGCAATAGATAACTGCCTACGCAGCATATCCAACCGAGAATACTGGCTATTTCCCAGCCTAAGCGTCGAACTAAAATGGCAGTCAAAACACCGAGGCTGCCACACAAGACAGCCCTCTTGCCATCATGTATATTCCACACGAAACGGTAGAGTTTGCTTCTAAGCTTTTTCACTTGACTTTTCAGTTATTGTTTGTTGCTTGAGAAAGGCGTTTACTCCTTCAGTAATTGACTCAAAAAAGTTTTCTCGGCTGATCGCTTTTTCCACTCCTGTCGAGCGCATCATTTCCCATACAGGATCTTTCACGCCAGCTAAAGACAGAGAGATATTCTGTGCTTTTAATTGATCGTGTAATTTGACTAACATCTGCGCTGCTGTTATGTCGACTGAGTTAATCGTCTGTGCGTCTACCAGTACTTCCTGTACTGGCTGTTTGGAGTTCTTGATTCGGCGTTTCAGATCTTGGGCGAAAAAGCTGGCGTTGGCAAAGAATAATATTGCATCAAAACGATAGATCAACAGCCCTGGTACAGTTACTGCCTCCCGGTGCAAGACAATATCTCGATAAGTTCCCGATTGATTGGGAAGCTTGCCGAGAACTGCTGTCTGTGGATGGCTGGTGCGATAAATTAGCACGATGAGTGATAAGAGTACTCCCAAACCGATACCTGGTAGGATTCCGAAAGCAAGTTCGCCCAAGCAAGCGGCTAATGCCAAACAAAATTCTGTGCGATCAATGCTCCATAGTTGCCTGAAGTAAATCGGATTAAGCATGGTAAGCATAGCCTTAACCACGATCGCACCCAGTACAGCCAAAGGAAGGTTACTAAATAAGGGCATCAAAAACAGTAAAGTCAGCAGCACCAAAGCGGCTTGAAAAATTGATGCTATCTGAGTCTTGCCACCAGCCACCATACTTACTGCTGATTGAGAAAGGCTGCCAGCTACCACAAAGCCAGAACTCACACTTGCTCCTAAATTAGCCATCCCTAGAGCGATCGCTTCTTGGTTATGATCGATATGCCCACCCGTTTTTTGAGCAGCCGTTTCAGCAGCCGCCAGAGACTCCGTATAATCTAGGAGTACGATCGCTAAGGCTCCTTGCAACAACAAGCTGAGGTGTTGCGAATTTATCTTCGGCAGTCCGATGGGAGGCAATCCTGCTTTAATATTGCCAACAAGGACAATACCACTATGTTGTAAGCCGAATAAGGAAACTACTAAAACAGCTATTAAAATAGTCAAGAAAGCTGCTGGCAATCGAGGAAACCATTGGCTGAGAGCAAACAAAAGCAACAGGCTAACTAGTCCCATCACCAAGGTTGTGAGATGGGTGTGAGGCAATTCTGAAAAAAGCGCGTCCAATCTCTCAAAAAAGTTGCCACTAACCTCTTTAACTCCGAACAGCTTGGGCAGTTGCGTCATTAATGTTACAAGTGCTAGCCCTTGAACAAAGCCCTGCATGACTGGCTGGGAAATGAAATTAGCTACCCATCCCATACGTAGCAGTCCGAATCCAATCAAAAGTAGACTTACCAAAAAGGCAAGTAAAGACGTCAGGGCAAGGTACTCTGACGAGTCTGGAGTAGCAAACATTACTATAGTATGAGCTGACAGCAAGGCGGTTGCTGAATCCGGGCCGACAACTAAGGCGCGAGAGGTACCAAAAAAAGCATAAGCTAGGAGACTTAGTGGCACAGTGTACAATCCTACAGCAGGGGGAACGCCAGCAATTCCTGTATAGGCAAGCGCAGTAGGAACCATTACCGCCCAGACAGTCAACCCAGCCATAAAATCTTGACGCAGCCAAGACAGTCGATAGTGAGATAACCATTGCAGAATGGGAATGTAGCGCCCAATCACGTGAATACTTTTCTGCAACATGGCTTAAAGATGAGATGAAATTCACCTCATTTTAGTAAAATTAACTGAAGCTTAAGATTAAAATTACCTATTTTTAACAGAATTAACTAAATCTTAATCTAATAGGGAGCAAACAATAAGCCTCGCTCAAGTCAATAAAAATTGCGCTCTGATCTACAGAAGCTTATAAAGCTAACGCGAAAATAATTTTGTCAACGCAGACGAGTGTTGAGATTAACCTAAAAGGTTTAGGAGATTATTTATAATTGGTGCAATATATTAAAAGCTGGGGGAAAGTTATGCAAGAAGTTACTAGTTACAATCAAGAACTTATTAACTGCATATCGCCAATTGTAGAAAATTTGTTTCAAACTAATAGTCTGTACTAGGTGAAATTAGACAAGCAGGAAATGATAGAAATGTTGGTAAACCTGTTTGGTAAGTTTTCTCCTGAAGAAATGGGGGCGATTCCTGAGAATCAATTAACACGCAGAATTGATAAGATTCTTGTATTAGAGGCTGTTTCGGGAACGTTAAATGATTTATCGCCCGAACAGTTAGCAATCTTTGATGCTGCTGTATAAGGGAAATAGAGAGTGTGACTTATCTTCTAGATACTAATATCGTTAGTTATATTTTGAAGCGAAATCTCACAGTAGATAACAAATTACGGGAGGCTAATATTCGGGGTGAAGAAGTATTTATCAGTTGCATCACATATTATGAAGTTAAACGAGGACTATTAGCTGTAAATGCAACGAGGCAACTAGCTGAATTTAACCAGTTTATCCGAAAATATGGAGTTTTATTTTTAGATGATATATAAATTATAGAGAAAGCGTGTGAAATTCAAGTTTCTTTAAAAAAGAGAGGTATATCTTTAGAAGATGCGGATATTTTGATAGCAGCGACAGCAATTATATGCGGCTTGATTCTTGTTTCCAATGATTTTGATATGCAGAGAGTTGATGGTATTAGCATAGAGAATTGGTTGCAAGCTGAATCTTAAAATTCTTTGATTATGGATAAGCTTTCGCCAGGCGATCGCTCTTCAAACGCTCTCCAAACCCCACATTTATAGCGGCTGGTGTGCCGCCTTTAAGTTTCTTCTAAAAGCTCTTTGACAATCACTGCCAAAGAGCCTCAACTTGTGACAAAAGAAACAGAACTGTCTTGTTTTTAATTTCCTAAGCCCTACATTCTAAAGTCAGTAATATCAGGGATTTGCACTTATCTTAATACCATTCGATTCAGAGACAGTAGTTGCACCGACTGCCATTACTTGAGACCATTCACTGACGCGGTTGTTATCTAAGACAGCTCGCACTCGATAACCAAGCTGAATCTTATGCATCAACAAGATTAGTTCACGGTTGAGTAATCCTTGTGATTTTTGGTTTTCATTAGATGCAGCTTGTATACGAAAGCAGCGATCGCTTTGACGTTGCAACTTAGGAGACTTACCTTGCATAAGCACTGCTTGCAGTTCGTATTCTTTAGCTTCGGGATATGGTTGCCAGCAAAGTTGCCAGTAGGTTGACCAGCGAATTAACTGTGCTGGTAATTCCTCGACCTCATCCGACAATGTAGAAACAAGTCCGATGACTGGAGGTTGTACTACCTGAGGTTGATTGGAGGTGATGTCAGTATTGACGGGGTCTATAAATCCTGGTTGACCAACCTTCTGTGCGGCTATAGATGAACCGCCATCAACACTTAGTATCAGTACGAATATCAAAGTGAACAGCAGAACCAATCGTAGGCATTGTAATTGCACTAGCGACAAGATTTTCAGATTCATAATTATGCAAAAGTTAATTGCTTACCACTCCACAGGTAAAATGATGTTGCCGTTGTCGGCATAGATTGTTCGAGAACCGATCGCCGTTCTGGGAGCCAGTGTGGAATTGAAGACTGCGCTTTTTCGCCCAACTGCCGATCTGGTGCCAAGGACTGAGCGGAAGATGACAGAGTTCGGCCCTAGCCCTACGGAATCATCTATTCTGGTTTCAGGGCCATTAGCAACACCATTGACAACTTGTCTACCACCATGAATTAGAACACGAGGCCCATAGCCAATATTATTACCAAGAGTCAAGCTAGTTGTTGCTAAAGCGTGAAAGACAACATCGTTTGCCATACCAGCAATTGTCCCGACATTAAAAGGTTGACCCTCATCAGCACGTAGCGAAATTCTATTACCTATTTTGTTGGAGAGCGTTGCTAAAGAATCTTGCAGAATGATATTGCCGATGATGCGGTTACGAAAGTTTGGATCGCGAGTGACATTCCCACCTATCTGCGGCAAACCTCCGGAGTTAAAAGATGTGACTGGAGCGTAATTTATCCCTTGTACGTTTGACAAGTCTGCTCTGGCCAATTCTGTGTAACCTTTGGCAAATGCCTGATTGACTTCAATGACGCCTTCCATCAATGCAACGTCGGCTTGTGTCAGGTTTGCCACCTTTCCCAAAGTGCCGCTAGTAGCTTCTAAGTTAGTTGTGACGTTTTTACCTGGCAGGACAACTTTACCAGCAGGTAAGGTAACGCCAGGGCCAACCCGCGAGAGAAAGTTGACTACCGTGTTTCTTTCTATAGTTGCACCGTCTACTTCACAGTTGAAGGCAAGAAAAGTCTCTGGAATATCGTTGTTGAACTGAGTATTGGTAATCGGGTCGGTAAAAGGCCCGGTTGAGCCTTGAGTACCGATTTTGGCTGCACCTTTGATGGTAGCCATGTGTGCCATAATCACTCGCGGGCCAATCTCCACTCCCGTTCCCGAAGCTGTAATTTTGACTTGCTCTTGGACGTTAGAATCTGCTGCGATGCTAATGGGGGCATTACTAGCATTTAACTCGGCAAATGGTGCAACATAGACTTTTTCGCCCAAGCTAATATTTGTTGGATTGGTGATTGTTGCAGTTGGATCGATGAAACTAGCTGTCTCTGACGGTGCTGTACTTGGACATATAGGAAGGTTAGCCACAGTTGGATTACACACCCCTCCAGAAGCAACGGCGGGTTGTTTATATATCTGTGTACCTATGACAAGCGCTAGGATAATTGCAGCTAAGGCGCTAAAAATTGCGCGAGGTTTGAACATAGAAAGAAAACTCCTCACGGGTTATGGAATATTTGGCTATGGGATAATCTGCGCCATTGAAGTTAGAGATATAGTCAAGCGATCGCGATCGCAGGCGCAGGAATTATCAAAAAATCAAATTGCAGAAGTCCTATTTAGACTCTTTCTCTGTTTGAGTATGAGATAGAGGGTTAACCGCCCCAAAAACCTGCCAAGTTAAGGAATGTTAGCAGGTTAAATACTATGTTTAAAATCGAAGCTGTAATTGTCGTTGTTGCCCCAGCAACCGCCTCGTTATAGACATTCTCCCAAGCTTCTGGCCCGCTAGTGGATTGTCCGTAGACTTGTGTACTAACGGCCAATGTTAAGCCAAGCACAGTTAGACCAGCTAGTATTGTGCGACGTTTAAACATTATTCTTTGATACCTAATAGTTCGCCAAGTTTCTTTGACAAGGTAAACCGAAAAGTTAAAGGAAAAGCTTAAACTTTTTAATCTACCTCACTTAAAAACCGTAAATCTAAATAAATGCAGTAATAATTACTACAAGCATCAACTAACATTTCATTATATGATTATTTGCTGCTTTATACTAGAGCTTTTGATATTTATAAAAATTATGTTGGTGATAAAACTGTTAGTTAATTTAGGATTTAAAACTTCGTAGTTAACTTAAGGATTTGCCACAAAAAATTATCTATCTTAGGAGGGATGCTTCTTTTTGCTTTATTTCAAATAGCAGTTTGTAGAAGATAATCAACACAGATAGCTGATGTTATTCTGCTTTGCGATCGCATATAGGGCAGGCAAGCTGCCCACCCAACAAATATTAAAAATTAAGCAGCCACAATATAAGGTAAATCTATCGCTGCTACACGATTAGCAGCAACTAATGCTTGATACACCATCGCTGCCACCTCTGCGCGTGTAGCTTCGCGGGTGGGGTTGAGTAGGTTAAGTTTTGGATAGTTGACAATTATCTGTTTTTGAGTGGCAGTAGCTACTTCATCCTTGGCATAGTTAGGAATTTTCGCCTGATCGTCGTAGAGTTTTATGACTTTATTAGCACTAGTAGTTAGCCCCAATCCATTTACTAGAGAAACAATGACTTGCACGCGTTGAATGTTTTCGTTGGGGTGAAAAGTGTTATCAGGATAACCAGAAAGGAATTGTCCTTGATATGCTTGCTCAATTACCTTATATGCCCAGAAATTCTCCGCTACATCCTTGAATTTGATTACTTGCCTTTTGGCTGCTGGATTGAAAGCTTTTACCAGTAATGCCGCATATTGCGCCCGTGTCATTGTTGCATCGGGTTTAAATGTGCGATCAGGAAAACCTTTAATAATATCTAATTTGACTAATTCCTGAATAAAAGCAGCAGCCCAATGACCTTTAATATCAGTTAATTCACTAACGCTGGGTATTGGTATGGGTGTAGGTTCAGGTATTGGTTCTGGTTCTGGTGTCGGAACTGGTGAAGGAGTGGGGTTGGGTAACGGCGTGGGTGTAGGATTTGGTGAAGGAGTTGGGATGGGAGTAGGAACTTGATTATCAGCAAACTCAATACTACCTTTGACTTTTGCAGGATCTATTTGATTTCCAACAGAAACCAACTTATTTGATGTAGCATTTTGAATATCAAATTGACCATTATTACGGAAGATATTACCCCCTGGGTTATTAGTACTACCAATATCTGGTAATGCATTCACAATTACTGTCAAACCATCTTGAATATTTTTTTCGCATATATTATTTCGCAACACCGGGCGGGCATCACCAGAAATGACAATCCCAGAACGATTTTCGTAAATTTTGTTGTCTGTAAGTTTCGGGGAAGCACTATCACTAATAGCAATACCAAAACCCGTGTTGAAGCAAGTATTACCTCTAATTTCGCCTTGGGCATTCTTGGCGATCGCCATACCATTGGCAACGTTTTCCGTAAATTGATTATCGCGGATAACTGGATTAGCTTCACCAGTGACAAAAACCCCTTCTCGTTTGCACTGCCTAAAAGTACAATTTGCAACAGTAGGGCTAGTTGATTCTATCCAGACGCCACTACCACGGATAGCTGAATTTGTTACCGTCACTCCCTGGAGTTGGGAACCGTTGGCAAACACAAATGTGACATTTTGACGGGCGAAAGTACGGCTGAGGTATTCGCCACTGCCTTCAATAAATATACCGCTACCCTTATTTGCTTCATTACCTATGATGGAGACTCCACCGGGAACTGATAAGGGAAATACTTCACCACTGACAGCATTATAAGTACCATCTGCTAATTGAATTTGCGTACCGGAGGTAGCTTTTTTAAGAGCTTGCGTAATAGTTTTTAAAGGTGCTTGTTGGCTACCAACAGCAGTATCATTACCAATCCCTGGATTTACGTAAATAGTTTCAGACATATTTATACTGTAAAAAAGACATAGACATCCTACCGCTAACACTCCGATTTGGTAGCGAAGGATTCCTTAAATTACTGAAAAATTTCTGTAATCTAGCCTTTCTCTGTCGTTTTAGTACTCAGACGTCGGTGTAATTCATCCGATAACGAATTTACGCAAATCTCTTTTCCCTGCTTCCTAGTCTGTTTGTACCAGTTAAACTTGATTTGCTTGCTTTTGAACCACAATTTCTATGCGACGGTTTTTTTGCCGTCCTTTTGGGTTATCAGAACCATCAGATTTAGTATTAGGTGCAATAGGCTGAGTTTCGCCGTAACCTTCCTTTGTCATTAAGGAAATTTTGACACCACCTTTTTGACTTAACCACTGTTGTAATGCCGTGACACGCTGTTCTGATAACTTGAGATTCTCGATTCTACTGCCTATAGAGTCAGTATGTCCTAAAATTTGCAACCACGTATCTGGATAGCGATTATTTATTGCCTGACTAACTTGACGCAGTGTTTTCTCTGCTTGTGGACGAATTTTATTTTCATCAGAGTTAAATACAAGATCAGCTGGCAGGGTGATGATTGTTAAATACTCATTTTCCTGAACTTGAATTTTCTCACATCCAATTTCTGAAAGTTTAACTTTGAGGAATATGTTCTTAGGAAATTGAACACTAGGAGTAGGCACTTGTGAAATCTTAAATTCCCGAATCTTAGTGGCAGATAGTTGAACATTTTTTAAGTCATCTTCTGACTTTGCCGTTGCACGAAGTATAAAATTATAACCAACACTTATGAAAGTAACAGCCAGTAAGTAGAGGAGAAAACGGAATGAGTGCATTTTACGGGTAGATGAATTCTGGCTTTTCTTGTCCAACATACACTCAATTAGCAAACAGCATCTCTCACTAAAGTCATAAAAAATTATTACCAAGAAATGGTATTTTTGTCACTTAGCCCATTACTAATTCAACTTTGTACCACAAATCTTGCAAAATTTGGCATCTGCATCGTGGAAAGCCAAACCACATCCAAGACAGACAGTTTCTACCTGATTGGCAGTTTTGACTAATCGTTTAATCAAATCACCTACTTGCCAAGGAATTAACGCAATACCTGTCAGAATCATTAAAACTGTTAGTAAGCGTCCTAATTCTGAAACAGGAGTAACATCGCCAAACCCTACTGTCGTCATTGTTACAATTGAAAAATAAAAAGCATCCAAAAAAGTAACGAAAACTTTTGGATTGACTGGATGTTCAACTTGATAAATCAAGCCAGAATATACAAATATAATTGCGAATAAAGTAAATAATATCCTGGCAAAAATAACTCCATCATCACTGCTGATTCCAAACAAAAATTTTCTATCGATAAACCTTAGCAAACGCAAGATTCTAAACCACCGTAATAAACGAATGAAACTAATATCGATCACTCCAAAAAAATATGGCGCAATTGCCATTAAGTCTATCAAACCATAAAAACTAAATATATATTTTATTTTATTATCTGAACTCCATAATCTGAGGAAATATTCTAGTGCAAAAATAATCAAAATTATAGTATCTATTGTATTTAAGTTAAATCTGACAGTATCAGGAATTTGATATGTTTCTGCTACAAAAATTATTGATGACAGTAAAACCAGCCCCGCAATCGTTAAATTAATCGTTTTACCTACTGGTGTTTCTAAATCTTTTAAGTAAAATGCCGTTTTTTCCCTGAGAAGTAGCATATTTAATACCTGTTCTTTTTCAATGCATTCGCAGAGATTAGATTTAAAATACAATAATCTTAATACTTATACACTTTCAATCTTTATTATCTTATGACTCCAGAAGATTTTATGCACCTGGCTTTAGAAGAAGCTAAAAAAGGAGATGCTCCTTATGGTGCGGTAATTAGCAAAGATGATATAGTAGTTGCTGTAGCATATAATACTGTCAAAAGAGACAGCGACCCATCAGCTCATGCAGAAATAAACGCGATTAGAAGTTTGACAGGTAAACTGAAAACTCCTAATTTAGAGGGTTACACAATATATACAACAGGTGAACCATGCCCGATGTGTGCAACTGCTTGTATTTGGGCAGGTATATCAAAAATAGTTTATGGTGCTTCCATTGAGGATTTAATTTCAGTTAATCAATCTCAAATTACTATATCTTGCGAGGAAGTAATTGCTAAATCCTTTAAAGAAATTAAAGTTGTCAAAGGAGTTTTGAGAGAAGATTGCTTGAAGTTATTTACTTAGGTGTAAAAAAAGTGAGAGGTAAATGACGAAAATAATTGGCTTAGAAGGAATGAGCGTAGAAGAAGTTTATCAGGAGCTCTCTAAAGGTGCTAAATTTGTTGTTTTCCTTTACTGCTTTTCTATAGTAATTTTAACTTTTAAACGGAGTTCCAATATTTACTTTATTAAATATGGTGAAGTAGCTTTGATAAAAAGCATTAAATATACGTTAATTTCAGTATTTTTAGGTTGGTGGGGAATACCGTGGGGTATCATCTACACAATCCAGTCTATTTTTACTAATTTCAGAGGTGGTAAGGATGTAACTCTACAAGTTATGTCAACTTTGAGACAAAAATAGCCAATAGCGAAGTTTAATTAGAGTTTTCTAAATAGGATAAAAACGAATTAGCAAAAATTGCTGCTTGGGTGCGATCGCGTAAATTTAAACGATTCAAAATATTCGTCACGTGATTTTTGACAGTTCCTTCAGAAATATAAAGTCGTTGAGCTATTTCTTTATTCGTAGCGCCAATAGCAATTAACCGTAAAACCTCTTTTTCTCTGGGAGTGAGTTCAGCCAAACTAGGTGGGGGCGGTGAGTCAATTACTCCATTTGATGAAAAGTGAGTTAAAAGCTTTTTTACTATTCCTGGCCCTAGTTGAGTATATCCTTTAAAAACTGCACGGATTGCAAAAGCTAATTCTTCTGAAGGAGTATCTTTAAGCAAATAGCCCATTGCTCCATTTTGTAGGGCTGCTGTGACATATTCGTCATCATCAAAAGTAGTTAACACCAAAACTTTGATACCAGAAAAAAGCCTCTGAATTTCTCGCGTTGTTGCTACCCCATCCATAACAGGCATTCTAATATCCATCAGTACTACATCTGGATGTACTTCTGCAATTAACTTCAGAGCGCTTTCTCCATTTTCTGCTTCCCCAACGATTTCTAAATCTGCTTCGAGTTCTAGTAAAGTTTTTAATCCCTGACGAATTAAATGTTGATCATCTACTAGCAGCACTTTTATCATTTTTTCCACTCATTAAGGGAATATCAACTATAATTTGGCAACCATTTTCAGGAGTACTATTGATATTAAATTTTCCTCCTAATGCTAATGTGCGATCGCGCATACTTTTCAGTCCAAAACCAGTTGTATTTTGTCCTAAATCAAAACCTTTGCCATTATTTTTAATTATCAAGTGTAAATTTGTATTTGTCGTTGTTAGTTCCAGTGTAACTTCTGTAGCTTGAGAATGTTTGCAAATATTTGTGAAAGACTCTTGAATAATTCGGTAAATAGGAGTAGTAATCTCAGAGGAGATGGGGAAAACCAAGTCAATTTTACAATTTGGAGAAACTCCAATTGCACGCTGCATATTTTCTGCAAGTCCTGCTATTGCCTGCTCTAGAGATTGTTCTTGCAAAGGATGAGAACGTATTGCAGAAACAGACTGCCGCACATCTTGTAGTGATTTGGAAGCGAGTTCTTTTGCTCTTGTTAGAAAAGTTTGAGCTTTTTCTGGTTGGGATTGCCAAAGTTTTAAGGCTGTTTCTAATTGCAGATTTAAAGCTGTGAGAGAATGTCCCAATGAGTCATGGATTTCACGAGCAATGCGATTACGTTCTTCTAAAGTAGCTTGGCTTTCAATTCGTAAAGCATACTGACGAAGTTTGTCATTAGCAATTGCTAGTTCTTCTCGGCTTTTTCGTTCAGATAAGACAGTATTCATTAATAGCAATACAAATATTAAAGATAATCCGAACATGACCGCGAAATTAAAACTGAAAAATAAAAATCGTTCTTGTTCGGTTGGTGATGAGGGAATGCGGTCAAATCTTCGTCTTAATGCCAGCAAGAAAAAAATAAAAGATAAAGCAGTAATTACCAAACGACCTTGTATTTGGAAAATTAAGCAACTTCGAGTTACTAAAATTAAGTATAAAAATGGAAAAATTCTAGATGTAATTCCACCAAAAAAACTAGTAATAACTATTAAAAATATTTCTATTGCTGTGTAAATAACTTTAACAAATTGATTTCTTTGGGGCAATCTTAAGCCCATTAAACCAAAAATAATTAGAGAACAAATTGTGAGTTCGGTGAATCTGGTAGGTAAACGCCGAAAAGGAGGCGGTATTACAGCGCTCAAAGCAGCAAAACTCAGTAGTATCCATTCTAAATAAAGTAAAAAACGAAAGGGATGATTAAAAATTGAAATAGGACGACTCACAGAAATATACCTGCCTATTAAATTATTTGTGCTTGTAAACTAAACTTATTTTAAAATTTTTCACTACTTAAATTTTAAATTTAAACTAAGTTTAAAACTGTTTACAAGTCTCATATTAAAAACATGACTTCAGTCATGGATGCATACATGACTTTATACTCATGTGCATAGTATGCATCTATCTCTAGGATGGAGAGAAGAAATTAAAAACACAGGGGAACCTAAATGCAACTTAAAAGATTATCACTAATTGCTAGTGCTTTTGCCTTGAGTTTAACTGCCATACCTTTTGCAGTCAAAGCAGAAACAATTTCTTCCTCATCCATGCAAATAGCACAAACCCCAACACAAGTTCCACGCAAAGGTGAGGGCAAATTTAATCGCTTAGGATTAACAGATGCACAAAAAGCTCAAATGGCAGAAATTCGCCGCGAGACTCAAGCTCAAATGGAGGGAATTCTTACCCCACAACAGCGAGAACAACTGCAAACTGCCAGACAAAACCGTCAAGGAAAGCGTCAAGTATGGCGGAATCTAAATCTTACTGATGCACAGAAAAACCAAATGCGGCAAATCATGCAAACACAGAAATCTAAGATGGAAGCTCTCTTAACTTCTGAGCAAAGACAGAGATTAGAGGAGTTCCGGCAAAATAGGCAAAATATGCGATCGCGCCGTCAACAAAATAACAATTCCAATCCCTAATCGCTTCACGCCAAGGGTTCTTCAAATTATTGAAACAATGTAACTGGAATAGATATGTGTATTTAATAATATCTGTTCCAAATTTTAAAGCTTCTTGCAGAAAATAGGTAAAGGATAAAGGGTAAGAGAGTACATTTTGGCTAAATTCCTTCCCCTTTAACCTTTAACCTTTTCCTGGCTGAATTTCATGGATAATTTTTTAGACTACATTCTAGGTAAAAATGATCTGACTGGGTAGTATGTGTAGCATGAGAAATATTAAAATTATTATTCATAGTTATTTGTAATTCTGAACATACAAAAATCTAGAGAATTATATTACGGTTATCTGGATAGTATCCAAGCAAACCGCAATTAAAATCGCAAACAAAGCAATAAATCCGATCAATCAACCAGTATAGGCAACAAAAACCTCACCACAGGACTACAGAAACACATTTGTAAATTTCCCGGTCGTGGTATTGGGTAATCAGTTTCTATAATGGTGAAATTAAACGGGAGAAATCCGCGAGGCAATAAATGAAGCTCAAAAATTTGACACTGATAGCTGGAGCTATCGCCCTAAGTCTAACAGCAGTTCCCCTACGCCCAACTCAAGCACAAACAAACCAACCACCACAGCAACAGATACAACAACAGCAACAGCAACCATTGCGGTTACAACTATCGGCTCAACAACAAGATCAAATTAAAAAAATTCGTGCCGATGTCCGCAAACAGATTGAGAATGTTCTGACAAAAGAGCAACGCAGTCAAATTCAAACTGCGATGAATCAAGGTACACCTCCCCAACAGGCTTTTGCTGCTCTACAATTTACTCCACAGCAGCAAACTGAATTGCGGAAAATCATGATGTCGTCGCAACAACGGATGGAAGCTGTTTTAACTGCTGATCAAAAGAAAAAAATACAAGAATACCAGAATAATTTACAGCGTCAGCAACCACAACAACCACAGCCAAAACCGCGCTAATCTACTTTAGCTAGCACTATGGTGGGCTGTTTGCCCACCTTATTCCTCCGTGCATAAACTATGATTCAACCACTGAGCGCTTCTTTTGATTCTGCTTCTCGTATTCAAAAATTTTTAGATTTAGTTGATCGCATCACCGAAAAAAAAGGTTTAAATGTTCCCCAAGTGGTGTATGTAGAAAAATTGCGCTCCTTACCTGTTGGTAGTTTTGGCAGAACTTGGGCAGACTTTCTAGATAAAAATAATATAGTACCCTTCACTACAGGCCCTCGCCGCAAGCAACTCCACGATGGGATTCATATCCTCACAGGTTATGGTACAGATCCCATTGCTGAAGCAGAAGTACAAGCGTTTTTACTAGGAGCAAAATTTAGATTAGCGAACTTGCTAATTGGATTAGGGTTGTTGCGAATGATTCACAAGACAAGTAGATGAGCAACAAAAGCTTAATTGGGAAAGACTGTGGCAAGCGTATCAACGCGGTTTTAACTCCCACTTCGATCCAGACAGTTGGCAACCAGAGTTACTTTGGCACTTACCCTTACAAGATGTGCAAGCTATGTTTGCGATTAATAGGGATTAGGGGCTAGGAAGAGGACAAGGAGAGGGGGAGAGGGGGAGAGGGGAGACAAGGGGCAACGAACATGCTGATCGATTCTCCGTGTCCCTGTGTCTGGTGTGTCCCCGCGTCCTCTTTAACCACCACTGATTTTAGATTTATACCCAAGTTTGGTCAAAATTTCCAATATTTTCTGCTTGTGATCGCCCTGAATTTCAATTTCATTATCTTTAACAGTGCCACCGGTTCCACACTGTGTTTTTAACTGCTTTAATAAAGCTTGTAAGGTTTCTAGTTTGGTTTGAAAACCGCTAATCACAGTTACAGTTTTACCTTTACGTCCAGCACGGGTAGCTTGTACGCGTAAATTTTGTTGCTGGGGGGGTAGTTCTTGAATTGCTCTTTCCAAGGCTGCTGGGTTTTCTTGCCCAAATTCTCGATAGACAAAGCGATCGCTTGAAGATTTACCCTTTTCGGAAGCCATAAACTTAATTAATAAAAATCAGGATTAGTAATAACCGTAAATATATCGCTTTTTACAAGGTTACAGCGACTAGGGACTAGGGACTAGGAAGAGAAGTGGGAGGGTGGGAGGTTTGAGCGGTTATCCTCCTAGTAATCTATAGCTGGATCGGTAATGATACTTGTATGGATGTAAGTAGCAAAAGTGCATTAAATCAGATGCCAACTCCAAGCATAGAGGAAATTTCCACTCAATTAGAAAGTCCGAATTTGCGCGATCGCATGGTTGCCCTTGCTTCTTTGCGGGATGTACCAGCAGAAGACGCCGTACCTTTGATTAAAAAGGTTTTGGATGATGATTCTCTCCAATTACGGTCAATGGCAATCTTTGCCTTGGGAGTGAAACCAACTCCAGAGTGCTATGCCATTCTAGTCAAAATTCTGGAAACTGATCCAGATTATGGCATTCGCGCTGATGCGGCTGGTGCTTTAGGTTACTTGGGTGATATCAGAGCTTTTGAACCACTATCACGGGCTTTTTACGAAGATACAGATTGGCTGGTACGTTTTAGTGCTGCTGTATCTTTGGGTAATATTAAAGACACTCGCGCACGTAAAATTCTCTACAAAGCATTAGAAAGTGAGGAAGTCGTCATCCAACAAGCAGCGATCGCTGCATTGGGAGAAATTAAAGATATCGATGCAGTAGATCGGATACTGCGTTTTGCCCAAGCAGAAGATTGGCTAGTGCGGCAACGTCTAGCAGAAGCTTTGGGACATCTTCCTACACCCAAAAGTTTGTCAGCTTTAAAATATCTCGAAAAAGACGGACACCCACACGTTGCTGAGGCAGCAAGGGTTTCTCTCAAAAGGCTTGAAGAAGAAGGAATGACTGATGTTTAATAGCTAAAGAATTAGCCATTAGCCATTAGTTTTGAATCACCCATCTATAAAGCAACTCCTCCTGCTACCTTGTAATTAAGTGGGATCGTAAGGATTTTGACGCAAGGTAATTTGATTCATGAATAATATTGAAGAATTTTTTCAGTTAAGTGCTGGTAAATGGTTTTCCCATCGTACTAGTCACCACTTGGCTTTTAAACAATCCGAATCTGGCAAGTCAGACATCACAATTGAAATGCTGGCGGCAGATCATCCAGAAGTTGTTAAACTCTGCGAACAGTACGCAATCGATCCTAATCGGGCTTCTTGTGGTGCGAGGGTCAGCTGGAACGGCACAATGGAATGGGATGAACAAAAGCACGTTGGTTCCACAGTGTTAGTAACAGTGCCTGATACAGAGAACTCTCATGAAGGTAAGTTGCTGCGAGAAATGGGTTACGCAGAAAAAATGCCAGTTGCTGGCAGCTATAAAATGGGCAGCGACGGCGCTTTGACACTCACTACAGAATATGAAACTATGTGGTCTGAAGAGCGCTTGTGGTTTGCTAGCCCGAATCTACGGATGCGGGTTAGTGTTCTGAAGCGCTTTGGCGGTTTTAGCATGGCTTCTTTTACTTCTGAGATTCGCATGGGTGGTGCTGCACCAGCAGCAAAGGCATCAGAGGCGGCTAATTCTGTATCCAATTAGTTTAACTGCTAACAGTTATCAGTTTCTCTTCTCTTTACGCTGATAACTGTTCCCTGTCCCCTGTTTCCTGTTGCCTATTCTTTATTATGTCTAATTTGCCACAACTTAACACAGAAATCATTTGGGCAATTCTCAAAGAAGAAATTGATGATGCCACAGTGAACCAATTGGTGTGGCAGTGCCTGGGCTATCGCTACGATTCTACAACCCAAAAGTGGGACAACCAACAGGTGTCTGCTGAGTGGCGAGATGAATATCCACAACCACCAGATTTTATTGAAAGTCGCCCTGCTACAGTTAAGCTGACTCGTTCTATTCCCCCAGAGAACAAACAACTATTAAAAGAAAAACTGGGTTTTAAAGGCTATAAAATAGGAGAATTTGGCCCTCGGCAAACTCGTAGGGCAACGGCAGCCAATTGGCTATTAAGCTATATGCAACAAAATACTGACGATATTGATTCAATGTAGCGATCGCTTCAAACATTCGCCTATTTAATACAAAATCTCCCCTTGAGCGGTTAAGGGGAGTGTCAGTGTTTTTACAGAATTAATGGTGTTGCCAAGAATCCTAGCAGTAATAATTTGATATTGCAATCAGTGTTAAACTGAGTGATTTTGTATTCTACAATCTGTTGAAAACCTTTTGTTTAACTTAATTTAACCTCTCACACTATAAATTAAGTACTCAGACAATTAATTACACACGTTGTTTTCCTATTTACCATTGCCTGTTTAAGATTTCTCCTACCCAATTACCCAACGTGCGATCGCTGTTAATTTTTTCATCAAAACCCCCGCATATATAGGTAAAATCAGGAAAAGCAGGTGGTTAGTGATTAATTCTTACCAAAGATGATAATTTTTATACTTCATAACTGTATTCAGTGGATGGCGATCACTCTAACTTAAGATATTTAATTTTTATTTTTTTATTAACAAAATATATCACTAGATAGACGAAATTATTAAATATTTATTTCCACAGAATGATTGGCTATTTTTTTGAAAATTAAGAAAATACTTATGCCACTATTTACTGCCAAAATATTGCTATGCCAAACCCAATAGAATTTAAATTATTTGCCCCCTATAACGAAGGAGCGGCTTTAATTGGTTCTTTTTCCGATTGGGAAGAAATACCAATGGACAAAGGTGAAGATGGTTATTTCCGTACAACAGTTGAATTAGAAGATGGAGAATACAAATATAAATTTCGTGTGCAGTCAAAATCGTGGTTTTTTGAACCAGATCAATGGGTTGAAGTCACAGATCCCTATGCTACTGATATAGATGAATATGGGGGAAAGGATAACGGTATAGTAAGAATCAAAGATGGGCAAAGAATAGTCGATACTTATGTTTGGAAACATGACGACAAACCCTTACCTGCTGACCATGAATTAGTAATTTATGAACTACACGTCGGGGATTTTTCTGGTGGTGAAGATGATCCTTATGCGCGAGGACAATACAAGCACGTTATTGAAAAATTAGACTATTTGTGTGAATTAGGAATTAATGCTATTGAATTGATGCCAGTTAAAGAATATCCTGGCGATTACAGTTGGGGTTACAATCCCCGCTATTTTTTTGCAACTGAATCAAGTTATGGCTCTACAGCTGAATTAAAAAATCTCATTGATGAGTGCCATGCTAGAGGAATTCGCATCATTCTTGATGGTATTTACAATCACTCAGAAGCATCTAGCCCCCTAACACAAATCGATCACGATTATTGGTATCACCACTCTCCCCGCGATCCAGATAACAACTGGGGGCCAGAATTTAATTATGAACACTATGACGAGAATCTAGAGACTTATCCTGCTCGTAGATTTATCGGTGATACAGTTCGTTTTTGGATTCAAGAATATCATCTTGATGGCATTCGCTACGATGCAGCGCGGCAAATCGCTAATTATGACTTCATGCACTGGATTGTGCAAGAGGCAAAAAACACTGCCGGGGCTAAACCTTTTTATAACATTGCCGAACATATTCCTGAAACTCCCAGCATCACCAATGTAGATGGGCCAATGGACGGTTGCTGGCATGACAGTTTCTATCACTGCATAATAGAACATATTTGTGGTGACACATTCGATATAGAACGCCTGAAAGATGTCATCGACTGCAAACGTCAAGGCTTTTTAGGTGCAACAAATGTCGTGAATTATTTAACAAATCACGACCACGATCGCTTAATGGTGGAATTGGGAAATCGTAGTATCCTTGATGAGGAAGCATTTAAGCGAGCAAAGCTAGGCGTAGCTCTTTTGATGACAGCTGTTGGCGTACCTTTAGTTTGGATGGGTGAAGAGTTTGGTGAGTACAAACCAAAAACTCCAGAATCAGCTAAAATTGACTGGCAACTCTTAGGTAATGATTTGAACCGCAGTTTATTTGAATCCTACAAAGGTTTAATTAACCTGCGTAAAAATAATCATGCTCTCTACACAGAAAATATCGACTTCATCCACGAAAATCCAGAAGCTAAAGTACTAGCTTACAGTCGCTGGAATGATGAAGGTTCCCGTGTAGTAGTTGTAGTTAATTTCTCTGAAAACTTCTTGGCTGGCTATCATGTTCCTAATTTCCCTGCTGCTGGTACATGGCACGAATGGACAGGAGATTATGATGTGGAAGCTGGCGATGATGGCATCATAATTGATATTGGGCCATACGAAGCTAAAGTGCTAGTTTGGCAGTGATTAGCTAGGGGCTAAGGATTAGGGGCTAGGAAAGAAGCACCAGGAGCACTAGGGGCAAGAACGTCAAGCACGATTCACCGCGTCACCGCATCCCCTTGTCCTCTTCTTCCCGATCCCCGATACCCGCTCCCCAATTCCTGTTTTAGTTCATCACCCGAAGTTATAAGATTCTTTTATAACTGTTCCAGAAAAGTTGATGAATACTAACAAACCAACTCAACTAGACTCAGAAGCGCAAAGTTTGATGGAGGAAGCATCATCTCCATCCCTTACTGAAGAGCAATATCGCAAAAAGATGCAGCGACGCAAGCAAGTACAAGACCAAAGAATTGCTCAAGCTGCACAGGAAAAAGGGTTAATTATTGTTCATACTGGTAATGGCAAGGGAAAAACCACTGCGGCATTAGGGATGGTATTGCGATCGCTTGGTCATGGTTATAAAGTAGCGATTATCCAATTTATCAAAGGAGCTTGGGAACCCTCGGAAAAAAGGGTTTTCAGTCTTTGGCAAGACCAGTTAGAATTTCATGCTATGGGCGAAGGTTTTACCTGGGAAACCCAAGATCGCGATCGCGACATTGAAAAAGCACTAGCCGCTTGGCAAAAAGGATTAGAATACATTCAAAATCCCGATTTCAAGCTAGTGCTATTAGATGAAATCAATATTGCTATTAAACTTGGGTATTTGCGTGTTGAAGAAATTTTAGCGGGGTTGGATCAAAAGCCAGGGCAAAGCCACGTTATTCTCACAGGTAGAGGCGCTCCCACCGCCTTGATTGAGCGCGCAGACTTAGTTACAGAAATGACTCTAGTTAAACATCCTTTACGCGATCAAAGTGTGAAAGCACAACCAGGTATTGAATTTTAAAAGTTAGAAGTCAACAGCGATGACTTTAATTTCTGATTTTGACCAATAAAAACCAGAATTTAAATAAAACTAGTCAATAATTAAAATCTGTAAAGTTTTAATCAAAGAGCAACTTCTCGTCTAATAACTTTGTTCTTTTTTTGTAATATCAAGTCCGGTTCCTCAAACTGAATAAAAATTTTTGCTCGTAGTGAGGACTAAAGTCCTCAAGCCAGGACTGAAGTCCTTACTACAAACTGTTTATTATAGGTGATTTGGCGGACATCATATAAGTTCTGTGTCTTTGTTGATCCTTAGCTTTGCAAGTTGGCTTTACACATTTGCAAGATCCGGCGATCATTGGCACTAACAGAGTTTAATCGATAATAATCTTCCAGTGCTACCGAATGTCCATAGATGACTGGCTCATCGTTACTTGTTCGAGGTAGTCTCTCTTTGGTTGCCACCTGGATTGGACTGATCTCACCAGGATAGCCTTTAACAGTCATCGCCAAATCTCCTGATGATGCTAGCCTACCTTCAAAACAACTAAACTCAGAACTGGGCATATACAATGCACCCATGATTTTACTTTGGCGCTTCTCAAAAACGATATACCCATGCCCAAATTGTCCAGCCTTGGGGGACTGTCCATAAAGATAAACGCCATCTCGGTTCGGCAACTTTGCTTTTTGTGCCGTTCCTGCTTTTGGCGTAGATACTTTTGATGCACTCTTTTGAGTTGTGATTGTAGGAGCTAATCCTAATTCGGGCGCTTGTGTATATTTTTCTGGAGATGATTCCAATTCAGGATTAGAATTACGCTGTAACCAAGTGTAAGTATTTGCTTGATTCTCAGAATCTATGGTGATTTTACTAGTAACGGAACCCGACTTGGCTAGCGCTCTGCGTAAACGAGCTTCCTTTTCACTGGCTTGAGATTCTGGCGTAGAATTGCGCTGTAACCCCGTATAGCTGTTAGTTACTTCATTTTCAAATTCTTGAGGAGCAGGGATATAAAATCTTGCAATCTGGTTACTTAATACAGGTTTAGCTCTCTCGCCCATCACACCAAGGACAAGAAGTAAGCCTATTAAGGGTATTCTTAAATGACGGGGGGGAAGCAACTTGTTAATATGATTAAGCACCCTATTTCTCCTTTTAAAAAATTAACTATCCTGCGCCTCTGACTTCAATCGGAATCGATGTATTGATAAATAAAGCTTCTATCAAAAGGTTGATATTGTTTAAAAAAACTCTCTAAAAAAATCAAAGTCTCGATTGATTACGGACAATAATCTTAGACTACCATTGGTTGAGCAATAACGCTTTAACCTATGTGATTAATCCAATAGGGTGATTCTCAGAAAAATTAAAACTTCAGTAGTTTAGCTTGATTTTTAGCATTTTTTTGAAGAATTGTTGCTGTTTGACAGAAAAACTCCTAACTTTTTGCACATCTATCTGAAACTACACAATAAAATCTTTCAATTCCGGATTTTATCTAGAAATTTTGACAAATTGCTGTTTGAAATAGTTGGTAGGCTGAATAAAAAAATCGCCCCCTGCTTTCAGGAGGCGCGTCGCCAACGGCGAGAAGCATTTAGCTAGCTAGCAACGTACTCTTTAACGTTGGCACGACGGCGACGTAGATGCGCCAGGGCTTGATGCTCTAACTGGCGGACGCGCTCACGGCTCAGATTTAGACGCTCACCTACTTTAGCTAGAGACATTTCATTGCCATCTACTAACCCAAAGCGTAGAGCTAATACTTCTCGCTGTTGGGGGGTTAGTTCTGCAAGCATATTGTTGAGGTCTTGACGCAAGAACTCTTGAGTCATGTAAGATTCTGGCGATGGGCCTTCATCTTCTAGCATTTCTTGCAACTCAGTATCTTGGTTATCGCCAACCTTAACATCCAAAGAAACTGGCTGACGCGCCATATTCAGATACTCACGGATCTGAGCTGGCTCTAGTTCAAGTTCTTTGGCAATTTCCGCAGGAGATGGCGATCGCCCTAAGGTTTGAGCAAGTTCTCGCTGCACTTTTTTGATTTTGTTCAGCTTCTCGGTAATGTGGATGGGTAAGCGAATGGTACGACCTTGTTGTGCGATCGCACGAGTAATTGCTTGGCGAATCCACCAGTAAGCGTAAGTCGAAAACTTATAACCCCGTGTTGGGTCAAATTTCTCGACCCCACGCTCTAATCCTAGTGTTCCTTCTTGAATCAGATCCAGAAACTCCATGTTCCGCTTCTGGTACTTTTTCGCAATGGCAACTACTAAGCGCAAATTCGCTTCAATCATCTTCTGCTTTGCCCGCTTACCCTGCAACACAGTCTGATTCACTTCTGTCTCAGACTTTTTCACGTGAGCAGCCCACTCTTCCAAGTTCGGTTCGCGGCGTAGTTTCTTCGCTAAAGCCTCTTTTGCCTCTAGCAGTGTCATCATTTGTTGTACTTGCTTGCCGTAGACAATTTCTTGCTCACGAGTCAGCAGGGGTACACGACCAATCTCGCGCAGATAGGTTCGCACCATATCAGCCGTGAATTTGGCGTTGGTATTTTCAAGTTCAGTGTTAACAGTGGGCATTGGTGCGTTTTCCTCTTCTCCAAACACAAAGAATACTTAAGTTATGGCGGATTAGGAAAGGTAGTGCATATATCATCAGTCATTTCGGAACTACCACCAAAGGTCGAGTTTCTCGATTTTAGAACCTGTTACGACGGTTAGCTCCTTAGATAGGTTCCCCTACCCTCCCTAGATTTTGGAATCTCTATAGGCAGGCATTCGTTGTCTTAAAGAATTCTTTTTTCCTTAGTCGCTGGCTACGACGCTGACAATACGAAGTCAGTATGAGTTCTACTTATTTAATATTACGATAAATTTAACCAAGAGTAAAGTAGTTTAGACAAAAACTTCCATTATAGTTCAAAATAAGTAACTGGCCAAAAAAAATAGTTAAAATTCCTCTCAATATTCACTATATATATAGTGACGCTAAAAACCCCTCTTGAGGTTTCCTCAGGTAGCCGGATAACCGAACTATCTGGGTCTGTTCAGGGAGGGATGTCACGCTATGTAAATTTTTGCCTTACCTAGCAGGGGTTACGCTATAAAACCAAAGACTCTACAGCTAATAACTTTTCTCGGCAAAGATTCAATAGCAATCAAGAATGCTCCTGAAGGAAGCGCTTGCTCAAAAGCCCTGCAATTTTGGTTAAGTGCAACCTCGTTTCAGCCAGCGATCGCTCTACAGCCACACCTAACAAAGAGCGCATTACTTGCTGAAGCGGCTTTTGCCTGTAATCTTCTCCTGCTCGCCATTTCATCCCCTCGTGAGCTATCGGCGAGAAAACATATATATAAATAATATCATTTTCTCGATTTAAAAAAGCGATCGCCTGTCATTTTTGCCTGTTGGCTAGATTCAAGTAGCAAAAACGACTGTGCAAGTGCTTAACTGACTAAAACAAATTATGTGTGAGAGCGATCGCTCTTTGAATACGGTAATAACTACATTACCTAAATAAATACATCCCTTCAGCTTAATATATTCTTAATGTTTGGGTATCTCTTTTCTTGATTTTATCTTTGTAATATTTTAACAATTAACCTTTAATTTTTGAATAATGTTTACTTTAAATTTAGTTCATAAATTTTCATTTATTAATACAGTAGATACTAGTTTTAACAATTCAGTAAAACTTGATTATCACCTATTCAAAGACAGCATATATTTATCCTAATATAAGAGGAATTATAAACTACAACATTGAGATATAGCACCAAAAAGTTTTGCATGAGATCAATGTCGGATTTATGCATCTACTAACCATAGAGTTAAAGTATTTCTGAATCATCAACAGAAATAACACTTGCGTAAAGCTCTTAGAAAGAGTGACTGCCCTGCATTTGAAAGAATAGTGATGTTATTGTCTTGGTTTTGAACAAAGAGTTAGAAAAACTTTTTGAAGAATCTACACCTAAGTTTGCAACAAATTATCACTTTTATTCATGACAATGGTATTAAACCATGTGTTCATACGTTTAAGGATGCATGAAAACCTGTAAATAAAGAGGGTAGTCAAATGACATCTTTTGAATCCAATAGCAGCAAAAATTGTGAAGCCGATGGTATCCAGATGGAAATTTCGGAGCCAAATCTTGTAGCTTTGCCCATTCCCGATCAAAGAGATACTAATACCTGTTTACAAATTGACATTGGCATTACTAACAAAACACCAACAACTTTTCCTTTCGTCTATGAACTCCTGACTCCAGAATTCTTATCCCCCGATGGGCAAGTACTACATCCACAAAAACTGATCAATACGCAGCCTCCAAGTCGATATAACGGCATGGGAATTCCATATCAAAAGACTTTAGGTTGTTATTTGATTGCAAAGTTCTGTTGGCAAAACAACTTGCTTCAACTCCAAGCAACTATCCTTCACTCTTCCAAACCCCCTATTAACCCTAACTACTTTTGGTTTTTTGAAGCTTTACAACTGGGAGCATATAAGCTGAAACTCACCTACTTAAGTCCTCAAGAGGAGTTCTTATTCTTTGATGCACACACAGGGGAAATTACCTCAATACAAGCCTCTGTGACAAGTCTATTAGCAACTCCTTGGGTGAATTTCCAACTAGTTGAACCGATGGGATCTAATCATAATCAAGTGCAAGTCAATAATGTTTGCTTTGAAACTGTGGTGCCAGAGCAAATATGGACTATTTCGCACTCTCAGCTATCGGATGCCGGTTCCTCTGTACAGATTGGACTTCGCATCACAAACAACACATCAATCTCTCAATGCTTCTGCTCATTTACCACCTTGATTCCAGCACTGATGGGAGCAGATGGTTGTATTTTAGGGCAGAATCTAGGCGCTGGCAGCACTGGGTGGGTTGGCCCTGGAGAATCTGATTATCATTTGGTTGAGCCTGGAAAAAGTGTGATGTTCTTTGTTAGCGCACACATTGAGAGACAAACTGATGGGCTATTGAGCTTGATAGTTCGTGGTACAGGTAGAGGTTATTGGTCGTTTAATAGTTTGGAGTTGGGTATTTATCAGGTTCGGTTGGCATACAGATCGCTAACGAATCCATTAGATATAGGGTCGTTGGAAGATTTTTGGAGAGGTATGGTGCATACGCCCTTCGTGGAATTTTGCCTAGTTCAGGCTTGAAGTCAAAAAGTTTGACGCGCATGAAAACCTGAAAATTGAGAGGACAGCCAACATGACATCTTTTGAATCTAATGGTATATGCATAGAGGTTGTTAATCCTAATACACTACTCTTTCCTACCAGGATTTATCCCATTCCAAAAAATCAAATTGGAGTTGATGTTCCAATCAAATTATGTGTGAGTATCAACCACAATAATTCAAATTATTTTTATCTTAAACCCTTACAAGCTTTTATCCCAGAGCTTTTGACATCAGATGGACAAATAATACAAGGAGATTTAGTGATTGAAGAAGACATTACTAATAATCAGTTAAACAGACTGATGGAGAGTAACCATACCAGACAATTCGAGTGGTATACAATTAGGCCTAAATGCCGCACAACTTTTTCTCTAACTGCAAGACTCTTTTGGCAAGATAACTCTCTACAACTAAAAATTCCTACCATTCCTGATTACGTGATTGGTTCTATTACGCCTAATTACTTCTGGTCTTTTAAAGTACTTCAGCCAGAAACTTATCAGCTTCGATTTATTTTGAAGACTGACAACAAAACTACATATGTCTCAAAATTTAACAATAGCCAAGAAAGAACTGTACGAGAAACTAATTCACAAATTTTGGTTACACCTTGGTTAAATATTCGTCTAGTTCAACCCTTATCAACTGATATTTATGCAATAGAAATTGATGGAGTCCTGTTCAAAACAGATATGCCGGAGTCTGTTTTGGCTATCCCTCCTATGCAAAGTGGAGCCAAAACAGATATAAATTTAGGGATTCGTGTTACTAACAACACATCAACTGCTTTTCGCTTTTACCAAGCACATTCTATCAACGTAACTCTAATTGATATCGATGGGAAAGAAATCAATTGGTTTAGCGAAATGGTTAGACCTGGACTAGGTAAAAGAAGACAATATTATTTAGTTCAACCAAGAGAAAGTACATTTTTTGATTTAGATGCAATGATTTTTTGGCGTAATGGTCAGCTTGAACTTGCTATTACTAATCAAGCTCGCGGCTTAAGAGATTGCGGTTTTTATTATTTTCCTGATCTTAAATGTGACACATTATATCGACTACAACTCATTTATCATATTTCTGAACGGTTAGCTAAGTGTCTGCAAGAAAAAGTATCAGAAACAGTTTGGAATGGTTGGTTGGCTATGCCATTTGTAGAGTTTCGTCTTGTCAAACTATCGAGTAAATAGAAATCATTATCACGATAATTTATATCTGATTTCACAACCAAAATGACATCTCTTTGAACTTCAATACACAGAGGAGTTACAAAAAATGCGATTCATGCAACATTCTATAGCTTGGTTTGCATCGGTCTTAATATTTGGGGTGACGGGTCAAGCAAGTTTTGCATTTACTATTATCCCCTCTAGCCCTGGTGCAACTGACAATTGGAAACCAACTACAAGCTATAATGCTGACGGTGTTTTTGGTATAACAGAAGTAGATAGGAGATTATGGACAGAACCTCTCCGTCTTGGTGGTTCACGGCTTGTATTCTCATCGCGGTCATGCTTCATTTGTGCTAGCAGCAGTGGCAGTGATAACGCTTATTGGTTGGCAATGGCGGTGGCTGAGTACTCGTTATGCTGCTATGGCTAGTATCCTAATTATCCCTGCATTGCTGCTGACTCAAACTAGGGCGGGAATACTAGCTTTTGTTGTCGCAGGAGTTTATTGGCTCTACCAGTTCCCTCTGGGCAAACAAGTACGCTCCTTTATGCTCTGCACTGTGTTAGTGGCTTTGTTGTTTGTCGGTGCAGTTTCCTTGACTCGCAACATTGAAACACTGAATCGATTCAACTTTGATAGCAATACCAAGATTCTCAAACAACTAACATCAGACAGAGTGTATTTGTGGGAGATATCACAACGCGGTATCAGTAAACGCCCTTTACTCGGTTGGGGTATGAATGGTTTTGGTAGTGCTTATCCCCACGTCAAAAATTCTAAATCGGTTAAATGGGTGAAGATTACTCGCTTAGGCAATTTTACTTTTGACTACCAGGGCTTTGATGGACAGCGTGGCAGGCAAACGCTACCTACGGTGAAAGCACACAATTTGATTTTAGATACAATTTTATCAGTGGGTGTACTAGGATTAGTGTCTTACTTGTCGCTGTTAGGATTGGGTCTGTGGCTGGTTATTAAGTCGCCTTGCCGGGGGATTGAGGCGGTGGTAGTTGCCTACATTGTGTTTACATTTACATGGTTTGAGTGCGCTCAGTATACACATCTGGCTTGGTGGTCACTAAGTTTGTTTGGAGCGTCATGCGTTCGTAAATAATTATACTTTAAGATTACGGTATTTTTTATGTAGTTACAGACATAGAAGCACTATCTCTTAATCAGATTTCAGTCATATAGATATAGAAATAGTTTAAAACCCAAGATCCGCCTTAGCTAAATCAGCAGCAGCGAATACTTCTTCATCTGATTTTTCTTCCCAAGCAGCATCACCAATTTCGGTGTAGAATTGGGCGTCATAGGGACGAGTACGCACCACTACTGGCATGGGAACGGCATGACCTAAAACTAAGGCTTGTTGCTTAGAGTCTAATTTTGCTAGTACTGATTTGAGACTGCCAGCACCAGACACGCCTGTAAAAATTGCGTCAATATCTTTTTCATCATTCAGCAAGGCAGTGACGCGAGTACCAATCTGGGACATGACTTCATTATCTATCCCTGATGGGCGTTGATCGACTACCAACAGTGTGACGAAATACTTGCGCATTTCGCGGGCGATCGTACCAAAAATAGTACTTTGCACTATGGCAGGATCAAGGAAACGGTGTGCTTCCTCAATGGTAATCATTAATTGTGTCGGTTTATCGTTAGGATTTTTGGTCTGCAAAAACTTTTCTGCTTTACTAACATAATGTTGGTGAATGCGGCGGGTAATCATATTCGTTACCAACATATAGGAAAGCATATCTGACTGGGAACCAAACTCGATCACAACGTTCTTACCCGCTTCTATTGAACGCATAACTTGATTTATATAGTTGTGCGGACAAGCAGCCCGCATATATTTTAAATTTTCCAGCCGATAGAGTTTGCGTTGCAATGCAGTAATTGAACCTTGGTGTCCCCGCTTCTCTTCACAGAAAAGCTTGATTTCCTCGTTGGTCATGTTCAATAATTGCAGAATCCAAGATTTGCCAAACTCGGCACAGAGAATGTTGGCATTATCAATACTCGCTTCCGAAAGTCCTAAATCGCGAGAGCATAATTTAACGTCTTCAACTTCAATTTGGTCGTAACTGAGGTAAAGTTCTTGAGCATGAGGAACGCCGCGACGCTTGGTCGATTCTGGGTCGAGCGTGTATACTTCTACTTTGCTGGGAAATAACTGCTTTAAACCTTTAACTGTACTGAATTGTTTTCCTTCTGATACAGCTTCCCAGCCATACTCGGAGTGCATATCAAAAATTAAATTTACTGCCGCGTTTTTACGAATTGTTCCTGCTAAAAGTAAGCGTGTCAAAAAAGATTTACCCGTTCCAGATTTACCAAAGACGCCATTGCTACGTTCAACAAAGCGATTTAAATCGATGCACACCGGCACATCCATATCTAATGGTTTACCGATGGAAAAGTTTTTTCTGTGGGGATCGTCTTCCCAGCCAAATACGCGGCGAAAATCTTCTTCTGAGGCTTCGTAAACCTGGCTAAAATGAGTGGGAATAGTTTTGACTGGCATCAATTCCATAGTTGTGCTTGTTTGGGGCTGAAATGATGCCAATCCTGTCACCGATGACGGTACAAAAGGATTTGCAGATTTACCATTTGTAGCCGAAAAAGATTCATTAGATTCAGGGGTAAACATGAGCATGGGTGCGAGATTGATAGTGCCATAAGTACCACTACCGGCTAAAACATCTCGCAAAAAAGTATCTTCCCAACTAGGAGGATTAGCGATAATTCGTTGATTAGCAGTTCCCAGTGCCACATCTGTTAGCATGCAGAAAAAACGCGATCGTATACCTTGCACAACTAGAAATTTACCCACCCGCATATCTTCAACAGAAATATCAGGGTGCAATCGCACTTCTAATCCGCCGATGAGAGAACCTTGTATGACTGAACCTAATGGCTGTCCTAAATTCATTTCATTAACTACATACTTACGTGCCTTATTTTATGTTGAATTTTAATGAGCGAGAAAATTTTTGATGACACATAACTTGAAAAAGCAAGGGAAGTCACATTCAAAAATTTCTATTCTTTGACTTGTTGGCTATTGACTAATGACTAATTACTCAATTTGAATCGAAGTAGGCGCAGTTGTACCAGTAGAGAACCCAGAACCTAAAATTGGTTTGCGGAATTGGGCGTAAAGGCGATCGCGCCAGATAAAGAATGGTTCATAGGCAGGATTGTCTGCTAAACCAGGTACTCCTTTGCCTCTGATACCTACTGGCAAATCCAGGTAAGGGCCATCAGGAAATTTTAATAATATAGATAAACCTGCTACTGCAAAATCTGCCAGAGTAGGCTCATCTCCCAATAAGTAAGGACTATCTGCCAACAGTAGGCATAAAGCTTCCAAATCTTGTCTCAAATCGGCGATCGCTTTTTGTACTGCTTCTGGACTATAACCGACTCCAAAGCCCAAAAGTTTGAGTACATCGTTTGGCACTCCTTCTACAACAGTTTTGAAGACATCTGGAACAGAATTAGGTAACAATGCTTTGCGGAAGTTTTGGTCTTGACTAATGGCAGAAAATAGTGCCTTTCTTCCTTTAATGCCGATTGACTCATCCGCCCACTCTTCCATCATTAAGCACAAACCTCGCTTTTTGGAATCTTGTGGGATCAGTGGGCGATCGGGATAATGTAAGTCTAAGTACTTGGCTATCTCAGTAGAGTCAACAATGTATTGATACCCATCTTTAAGCACGGGAACTTGCCGCTGACCGGTCAAACGAAAGAGTTCTACCTGTCCTATCCCAGGTGTAACCTCGATTTTGCGGTATTCCAAACCTTTATAGTCGAGAATTAAGCGCACTTTTTCTGAGTATTGAGATAGTTCAAATTGATACAATTCTAACATTGTAAAAACCCTGTTTATAGTTGATGTTTTAATTTTACAGTTTTACCTTCATAAAAATTAATCTTATTTTAAAATAATTTAATTGTATAATACCCAAACTTTTAAGCATCAATTAGACATAGATTTATATTCGTGTAGAGTTAAGCAAAAATGCTTACATATTAATAATTTTGTTTGAAAATTTTCTATGTGCCGATTGGCACTAAATTATTTGATTACACAAGTAATCATAGTAAAAATTCCACTAGTATAATTGAAAACACTTTTATAATTATCCTACATCCTTAATTTATGTAATTAATGATGAAATATTTCTGAGCGCACTCAGAAAAAACTTTAATATTTAATCATTACTGCTATAGAATGTGATATTCATACAACAGAACATAAATTTGGAAGATTTTTTGGTTAGCAATCAGAATTACTGAAATTAATTGTATTAATTTTCGCCCATCGGCAAAGATTTTCAGTAAAAAATTTTAGATGGGACACGTTAAACTTTTCCCATATATTAAAGACTTTGTCTGCAATTCCCAAAAAATAGTTGTGCTTTAAGGAAACATATAAGTGTTCCTAAGAGTCTATTTACTCAATATATATTTTATTGATATTTTGTTTACGCTAATGCTCCTGATTGCTTTCAGTATGAGTATCTTAAAGACATTAGATATTGCCATCATAACTGCTTTATTTGGTCAAAAATTACTTATACAATTAGATTTTTTGTGTAACAAGATGTTATAAATCTTTATGGTAATGTGTGGAAATTTAAGCCAAACAAAATTTATGAAGGTAAATTATAGCAATTTGCTGGCAAAGTTTGCTGGTATGGCAGGAGTGACGAGCGCAAGTCTCCTGATTGGGTTGCCTGTAGGAGCAAACGAGGCACTCAATTCTCAACACAGTGTCTCCCAAGGAACACCGTATAGCAGCACACTGAGTGCGCCTGCGTCAGCGCCAAAGGGCAAAATACTAGGTCAAAACAATCTAGTACAAAACACGGGGCAAGGGCCACTAAATCCTAGACCGAGTATCTTAGATGAGTGTCCTTATAATCGCGCGGCTTGTCCTGGAAGTACTCCGGCAGTTCCACCTACAACTCCTGAAACTACACCTGCCCCTGCTCCCGCACCAGGAGTAGAAACAACTCCAACTCAACCATCAACAGGTACAGAAGGTAAAAATTTAGTAGCTCTGGCAGAATCCAATAAAGAATTTACGATGTTAACTAAAGCTTTGAAAGCAGCTGGGTTAACAGAAACTTTACAGGGCAAAGGGCCTTTCACTGTATTTGCACCCACAGATGCAGCTTTTGCTAAGTTGCCACCAGATGCTGTACAAGATTTGTTGAAGCCAGAAAATAAAGAAGTATTAGTCAAAATTTTGACTTATCATGTGGTATCTGGTCAGGTATTATCAACTGACTTAAAATCTGGCGAAGTAAATAGCGTTGAAGGTAGTCCAATCACTGTCAAAGCCGATGGTGGCAAGAGTGTAATGGTAAATGATGCTAATGTTGTGAAACCAGATATTAAAGGTAGTAACGGCGTCATCCATGCAATTGATCAAGTAATATTGCCTCCTAATTTGTAATTTTGGAAGCTCCTTATGTCTTTGTAGACATATAATTTTTAGCCATCAACCCTGTTCAAATCTATTTTGAATAGGGCTTTTTCTATTCATAACTCAGTTAAGCGATCGCATTGAGGAGTGTTTCTCAATTCAGGATGTTGGTGTGAGGAGTGCGATTATAGAAGCAAACGTTTACTATCTCCACTAAGTTATGGATCTAGCTATATTCTGTCTTGCCCAGTGGCGATCGCCAAATTGAGAATGTGCTAAATCTGCCATTCTGGAAGTATCGGCAAAGTAACCTGATAACTTCTCATACAAGGCATGATTTATCGTTGGAGAGTGACTTTCCAAAGGATAGGAAATTTGCTCCTTTGGTATTCCACCTACGCATTTTGCTTGCTCTGGGAGCAAGACACTCTGTTGCCTTTTTGCCTTCTGGAGTGTTGCCCATCTTCTTGCCATAAACCACGCTCCAACATCATATTTTGACTCTTTCAAGAGGTGAGATGGAGAGATAGAAGTAAATCATAATTCCTAAAATTCTCCGCTTGTGAGTTATAGATCAAAAATTTGAGGAACTTGTGATGAATTTAGGAATAATAGTCACAAAAGCATGACTTGAGCTATCTCACTGTTTATTTTTTAAAGAATTATCATACCACTGTTTGCGTAGCCATAGCAGTTCTAATCGTTAGAACGTAAACTAATAAGTAATAATAATAATTTTATTTCCGGGTACAAATGTTATTTATATTTTCAGACTCACTAGCAGTTTCAATAGATAAACAATAAAGCAGATTTCAAGGAGTGTGAGGTACAAAAAGTTAGTCTCAAAGTCATATATAATGTCTATTTTACTTCTGGCTCTTGACTGCTGTTGTCACTGCAAGAATCTAGTTTTTAAGAATAAATTATTACTTTTTATTTTATATTAAAGCTTTATTTTTTCCTTGAAAAGTCAAAAAATAAGGAGAAGTGTAAATTCACTTCCCCCCTGTCTTGATATTTACTTTTTTCTTCTTTAGCTTCGGTCTTTAACTTTTTTCTAAGCATCTGCTGTTGTTTCTTGATTTGCCTTTGTCGTGCGGAGCCTCCTTTACCCTTGTCATTCCTGCCTTGTCGGCGGGGGGATTCCCATCTTTTCAACTGCATAAAGCTTTTCCCTAAATTGATATTACGATTTCAATAAGCTCTTTATCTGCAAGTATTATTCTTAACTTCTGCTTTTAACAACTTATTGTACTACACCTATAGTAGTTCATTTGTATATTCATCGTCAACTTAGATTGTGTAATTAGGCAACTATATCATCCGCCCATAACTACATTTATCAAGATTGACGAAAGAAAAATTTTTAGTTCAATTTGCAATTCAGCTAATTGTTGATTTCAAGCATTGGGAATTCCAGAAATAACAACATTATCCTTCGGTGTTCTAACCTTGACAAATGGTTTACAGCGATATTTGCAAAAAATTCCAAATGGGTCGATCATCCCATATTTGTACTTCAATAAAGCGGTCATAGCGCCAGTAATCTTCATATTTCCACTTGTCCCCTGGCAACCCATATGTCTGCACAATGTCATTAATTTCTTCTAATGTAAAAACCTTGCCGTGAAAAGGTTTCCGATAAGCTTTGCCTCGCTCAAGTGTCGCAATTGCCAAGCTTGGCATACTATCAGGATATGTGAAGGAAATCATATCACTCGTAAAGAGCGACAAAGGCAGTCTTAATTTGTCAGGATTGGCATTGCTAAAAAACCCATGTTTTTGAAAAAAGTCATCATTTTCGCCTAAGACAAAATAAAGCGGGTGCTTGAGATATGGCTTTTTACCCTTGTTTTCAAACTCGTCGTACAACCATGCTTCAACTGTGCGCCGTTCCTCAAGATACCCAGGATGTAGCCACGCCCGCTTACCAGTCTCTTTGAGATCCGCTAGTATCACCTCGGCTACTTCATCGGCATGACTGCAAATATTTTTGAGAATGTCGCTGCCTTGTTCGTAGTAATGTGTAATATAGTCAGGAAATTCGTGCATTAATTTTATTTTTTAACCTGATTGTAGGTTAGTTTAGTACTTCTCCTGTTATGACCCGAATGGCACGCTTGTTAAGCGAAAGGGTTGGCTATTCAAGCGTAGGCTCTGGTTACACAGTTCTTGGAAAGCTAGCCCCAAGCTGTGCGTAATTATCTGCTTGAGAATTTGGAAGCGCAGTGGCAAGGTATAACTAGACATTCTTAGCCTCTGAGTATCTAATCCAGTTTGACTGGATTTTGGAGGTTTTTTACAACAGCAGAAAAACTTCAATGCCCTGTATTCCCCCAGTTGATAAAAATATCACGCAAAGAATTCAGCGTGTGGAGAGCGGTTTGTTAGTAACACCTGAATTTCAGAGTCAAGATTATCTCCACGCTAAACTGATTGACCGTATGAATTTATACAACATTCCCGGAGTAAGCATTGCAGTTATTAATAACTATACAGTCGAATGGGAGCGTTCTTACGGTGAAAAAGAAGCGGGTAAAAAAGACTCAGTTACAGAGGATACGTTATTTCAAGCTTGCTCTCTCAGTAAGCCTGTAGCAGCAGTTGCTGCTTTGAGGCTGGTTGAAGAAGGCTTTCTTGACTTAGGACGGCTCACTGCCCTCCGGGCGTCTACTAGGCATTTTAGGGGCGAGGTGCTTAGTCCCATTCCGCTATGACCCTGTCACTAACAGAAAATCCTTTATTTTTATTCTTTGTTCTTGACACTTTCCCTACCTACTAGTAGAATGGGAGGATGAATTTGAAAGATACTCGAACTCAAATTCTCGATGCAGCCCAAGAACTCATCCAGCGCTTGGGTGTAAACGCCATCAGCTACCAGGATATTAGCGTCGCAGTCGGGATTCGTAAAGCCAGCATCCACCATCACTTTCCAACGAAGGATGACTTGATTGCAACTTTGCTTGACCGATATAACGCTTACTTTCTGCGGTTGGTGGACAATATTATTGCTATGCCCATTCCAGCAGATGAGAAACTCCGTCGCTATTGTGGGTTGTTTGAAGCAACGCTCAGTAGTGGCAACCATGACAAAGCTTGTCTGTGCGGTATGCTTGGCGCTGAATTGGCAACTCTGAAAAATCCACTTGTAGAACGTGTTGCAGTATTCTACCGTGACAATGAAGAAAGATTAGCCACAATCTTAAATGAAGGTCGCGACACAGGCGTGTTTGGGTTTCCTGGTGATGTGAAAGCAATGGCAACGCTGATTTTCTCTCTTTTAGAGGGTGGAATCTTGATTGTCCGTGCCAGTGGTGGTGTTGAGCAATATCGAGCAGTGATTGAGCAACTGATGGAACTGGTGAAGGGATAAATATTTTTTTATTCTTTTACCTACCAACTAGTAGATAGATAATTAGGAGAAAATTATGAATAGCACCATTGGCATTCTTGGCACAGGTAGAATGGGAATTCGCCTTGCGCTGATGTTTGCGGATGGAGGGCAGAGTGTAATTCTCGGTTCGCGTTTTCGTGAGCGTTCAGCCAGAATTGTACAAAAGTTGGGGCGCGAGCAAATTACCTCAGGTAGTTATGTGGATGCCGCAACAGCCGAATTTGTCTTGCCAGCTCTATTTTTACGCGACGGTTTGCTAGATACCCTTGAGCCATTGCGGAATCAGCTAGATGGCAAGGTTTATATTGATATTTCCAATCCATTTAACAGTGATTACTCGGATTTCATTCTGCCGTGGGATACCAGTGGAGCAGAGCAAATTCAGCAACGGTTTCCTAAGACACGAGTTGTAGGAGCGTTCAAAAATGTTTGGTGGGAGGTATTTGACGCTCCGCAATTTGGAGAGACACTCAGCGATGTATTTGTTGTCAGCGATGATATGCAAGCGAAAGCAAAATTTTTAACTTTAGTGGAAAAAACACCCTTTCGCTATATTGATGCCGGGAAACTTAGCAATGCCCGAACGATAGAACGAATGACTCTATTAAGTGGTGAATTAGGTCAAAGATATGGCTTTTTCCCACGGTTGAACTACAAGTTACTAGGAGAACCTTGGACACCGGGACAGTGCGATCGCCTAGCAGATTTTCTCTCCCTATAGTGATTAAAGAGGGATAAACTACGGGATGTTGGCAATTGGGTAATCAATCAGGAATTACCAATAGTAACCTAATATTCTTGATTGATTAATTTTTTAACTTTCAGCGTGTGTCAACAACACGTACTCAAGGTGACAACTCTCCCGCTAATTGCAAGCAATGTAGCGGAGCATCTCAAATTCACAAATGAGACTTGCTGCTTCACGGGCTGGGCATCCCCTAAGCCTCCACAGCCAGGAATCGGTAGTCCAACCGACCCATGCTTTAAAAGATTAATCGCACTGTTCCAGTCACGGTCAATAACCAGTCCACAAGAACAACTGTGAACACGAACTGTCAAAGTTTTCTCAACCCTAGCACCACAACCAGAACAATTGATACTTGTCCCTCTAGGGTCTACACCTCTGGTATGCTTGCCGCGTCTTACCGAAGAAAGCTTGCATGATTTGGATGAATGCACCCCAGGCAACATCTTGTATTGACTTAGCTAGTCGTGTTCTAGCCAGTCCCTTAATGTTCAGGTTTTCAAAAACAATTAAGTCATAGGATTTAACCAACCAATGAGCAACTTGATAATGAAACTCTTTTCTTTGCCTTGCAACGTGCAAATGAAGTCTTGCCACCTTGTTGGCTGACGAGTGGTAGTTCTTAGACCCCTTGGTTTTACGTGCAAGCTTGCGTTGCTGACGAGCTAAAACTGATTGTGCTTTGCGGTAATACTGCGGTACTTCAATACTTTGCCCATCAGCAGTTGTTAAAAACTTTTCAAGACCAACGTCTATGCCAGTAGCAGCTTTAATTTCATCAACAGGTAATGCTTCAGGTATAGTTTTATCTTCAAGAGAAAAACTCACATACCAACCATCAGCTTTTTTAAGAATAGTTGCTTGTTTAATTTCAAATCCATCTGGAATTGGGCGATGCAAGATAACTTTAATTTCACCAATCTTGGAAAGCTTGAGAATATTACCTGTTAGATGTGCGCCTGCTTTGGCACAGTTAACACGAGGGAACGTGAAGGAGCAGATATCACCACGCTTTTTAAACCTTGGCCGCCCTCCCCGCTTGCCGTTCTGATCTGGCACTAGCCACCGCTTCCATGCCAAGTCTTGCCTCATAAGGTTTTGTTGCTGGCAGTCGGCGTATATGTCCTTGTATTCGGGAAACAGTTCTTTAGTTTGTTTAAGGTCAGATGCTTGTGTGTAGTAGTCAACTTTATGTGGTATCTCACCAATTGGTTCACAAATCAAACTACAACGGTCAATCTGTGACCTTGTGCGGTTTAGCCAATCAAGTCTTTGCCCTAGCGCATAGTTGTAATGGCGGCGTAGCAACTCACCCCAGATTTCCATCGTGACAACCTGCTGTGACGTGGGGTTGAGTTTGTACTGGTAAGTGAGTAGCATATAAATATTGTACAGCATTTATCCGTACTTTGTATGACTACACGCATAGATATTAGGTTGCCAGAGCAAGAGCTAGAAATCCTCAAAACCTATTGTGAACAAGAAAGCAGAACTCAAACAGAGGTAATCCGTGGTTTTATCCGTAGTCTTAAAAAGAAAATTAAATCAAGTTCTGGCAATTGAAGGGGCATCGTTCCCCGAAGGGGTTCTCGAAGAGTACACCTCCAATTGCCCCGTAATTCCCCATCGCCGCCAAGTCCGCGACTGTGGCGGGAGTACCCTTGCGGAGGTCTAGATGGCAGTTTCTTCCAAAAAAGAGTTTCGTTCTTCTACATTGCTGGGTTTGGGCGCGATCGCCCTTGCCGCAATCTTCTGGGCAGTAGGGGCAAATGTAGCTCAAGGGCTTTTCCAGTCTGGGATTACTCCCTTTGAGTTGGTAGAGGCTCGCGCCACAATTTCAGCAGTGGGACTCGGTGTGTTAAGTGGACTGCAAACTCGAAAGCTATCCATTTGGAAAAACTTCCAAATCAACGGTTGGATTTTGATGCTGGGCTTGGCTCTAGCGTTAGTGAACTTTACGTACTACTTTGCGATCGCTCGGCTTGAGGTTGCGGTTGCGATTGTGATTCAATATACTGCTCCAGCCTTGATTGTCCTCTGGATTGCACTTACCACAAAGCGTTTACCGTCATTCTCTGTGGGTACGGCAGCAACAGCCGCGGTCGCGGGAGTGGTGTTAGTAGCTCAGGTATCAGGGGGCGATGTGAGTCAGCTTGACACAATCGGGCTTGGCAGTGCATTTCTCAGCGCAATTCTATTTGCAACCTATACTTTGTTAGCAGAACGGGTGGGGATGGCTAATGATGCCGTGACGGTGATGTTGAAAGGCTTCATTGTGGCAAGTTTATTTTGGATTGCGGTTCAACTTCCGCAAGGATTTCCCACTAGCTTGATTCAAGCAAATAATTTACTAGGAGTGTTGTTTGTAGGGGTTGGCGGTACACTGCTTCCCTTTTTGTTCTATTGCTGGGGCATTCAGCGAGTACAAGCAGATCGAGCAGCGATCGCAGCTACCTTAGAACCAGCGATCGCTGCTGTTATTGCCTGGATTTGGTTTGGGCAAACTCTGACACCACTACAAATACTGGGCAGTATTCTGGTTCTGGGAGCAGTGCTGATTTTGCAACTAAATCAAAAAGAGGCAGAAGGCAACAGGCAGAGGGCAGTAGGGAATTAGAACAAGGAGCAAGAACGTGAATCACGATTCTCGTTGTTCTCTGTCCCCTATCCCCTGTCCCCTGTCACCTATCCCCTGTTCCCTCCTACTTCGACTTAGCTTCCAAGTTTTCCAGACGGCTTCTGAGTTCTTGGTTTTGTTGTTTGAGTTGATCTAGTTCCTCACGCAATTGTTTAACTGCGCTTTCTGTGCCAATATTCTTTTGCACTCTGGCAATTTCTTCTTCAGCATAGCGACGCACGCGTCCATCGGCTGTTTGATCGCTCAGGGATTGTAAAATAGCGATCGCTTTGGGAGTTTCCATTTGCCCCAGTGCTGTAACTACTGCTATTTGCGTTAAAAAGAACGTTTCTTTCGCAAGTTCAGCTAAATGCTCTAGAATTCGCTCTAGGTTAACAGGAGTTTGTCCAACAGAAATTTTACCTAAAGCGCGAATTGCTCCTAAACGCAGAGGTTGCGGTATACCCAGTCTGGTGTATTCCATAACCAGATTTAAAGCTGCTTCCGAAGTTTTGAGTTCCGCTAAACCAGCGATCGCACCACTTCTGACTACTTCATTCCAACCCGCTTTTTCTTCTAAAACGGTTTTCAGGAGTTTAACAACCTTTTCTTCCTTGGGTTTTTCTTCCAGACTGGCAGCAGCAATTGCCCCAATGGCACGAGCAGCTTCTGCTTCTACGTAGTAACTGGCATCTCCTTCCTGTATAACTTCTTTGACAACCTTATAGCTGGTGTGGGTTTTAGTTTTCGCCAGTGCCATCACTATAGCCCGACGCACATAGGAACTTTTGTCTTTTAATCCCACCACCAAAGCATCAAAAGCTTGATCCAACTTGATTTCTGCCAGTTGTTTAGCTACTTCCACACGCACACCCCAAAAAGGCTCGTTTTGCAGTGCTGTTGCTAATGCCTTGAGAGCTTCTAACCCTCCTTTTTTCGCTAAAGCTTCGGCTGCATAAATGCGAGAGGTGGGGTGAGGATCGAATTCCAACTGCGCTTTTAACTCTGGTATTGGATATTCCAACGAGACGGTTTTTAAGAAATGATTACCGACATCGAAGCTGATAAACTGCGGTTTTTCTTCAAGGGGGAAATAGAAGCTTTGTTCGCGTTCATGAACGCGCACGTTGAAAATTTTTAAATCAGAAGACGCACCATAACCCGCCTCTGCATTGTTGGTATAACCAAAACCAATCGGGATGCGCAAGTCAAATAAATCACTGCTACTGCCATTGCGATCAGATTTCGCTTGGGTTTGTGTCACCGTCACTTTTGCTAATTTGGCATCCCCATCCCAAGAGTAAGCTACTTTAAAATCAGGATGACCGCCACGATAGACATACTGATCGAAAAGAAACAATAGATTGCGTCCGCTTGCTTTTTCAATCGCTCGCAGTAAGTCTACGGTTTCCACAGTTTTGTGGGCATTATCCCGTACAAATGTCTGCATTGCTTTCCAAAATAGTTCTTCGCCGAGTTCGGCACGGATCATGTGATAAACACAAGATCCTTTCTCATAGATATGGCGATCGTAAAGCTCTATTGCCTCTCGGTAAACGTGCGTTACCATTGGGCGACGGTAGCGACTGCTATCTTCTGCTAAATAACTGCGAGCTTCTAGTAAGCGGTAGTAGGCAGCTTCATCTGCACTATATTCATGCTCTGTCCACATTACCTCAGAATAGGAAGCCATTCCTTCCTTAATCCAAGCATGAGACCAATGTTTAATCACCACCAAATCGCCAAACCACTGGTGTGCTAGTTCGTGGACGACTAAACTTTCTGTGTTGCGGTTGTCTAATGCTGCCCTCTCATCTAACAAACATCTATCAGTGAGCAGCGTTGTGGAGGTGTTCTCCATGCCACCAAAAATAAAGTCATCCACACAGACTTGGGCATATTTGGGATACGTATAGGGATAGCCATATTTTTCGCTTAAAAACTCCATCATACGCGGGGTTTTGCCCATGCTGCGCTTCGCATCTGCTTCCCGTCCTTTTTCTACGTAATAGGTGACAGGTTTGCCATTCCACTCATCCCTAATTTCCGCAAAATCACTTACCGCTAATGTCATTAGGTAGGTAGGATGAACTTGCTGTTGCAACCAGTGATATATTTTGGAATTGCCGTCTTCTTCAGTAGCAATTAATTCGCCGTTGGAAATAGCAATCAAAGGTTTGGGAATGCGGACGCGAATTTCTGAAGTAGACAGCTGCCCTGGATAGTCAAAGCAGGGAAACCAGAAGCGCGAGTCTTCATCTTCTCCCTGTGTCCAAACTTGGGTAGGTTTATTGGGATAGTATTTGTCTGGCTGAATAAAGTAAATACCGCGTTGAGGTTTTTCAACCCAGTAGGCGATCGCTATTTTGATTTGCTTGTCAATTTGCGTGGGTGAGTTGAGTTTAATAGATAGCTTTTCCCCGTCGTAATCAAATTTTTGCAGTTCCTCATCTAGCTGCACAGATTCGATATTCAAGTTGACAGCATCCAAAATTAAACGATCAACGCCATTACGGATGGGCAGCAGAGTAATATTGCACTTGCCGCTAAGACTCTGAGTAGGAATATCTAAATTGAGATCGAGAAAAATATGCTCAACCTGTCCGGGGCGATCAGGGTTATAGTGTGGTTTTGACCCTGGTAATTCAAAAGATTTGTAGCGACTATTTTCTGTATCTAAAGAAAAATGAGACATTCTAACCTTCTAATTCCTGATAACTTTAAAATGGTTTTAGTAACAAAAAAACCTTATAGCTACATTGCATTCACTTCCCAAATTAACCCTTAATATTTTCTACTCTGATACAGCGCACTCTGTATCATTGAACACTGTTTTATTTGATTTTTAGTGTTTTACACCGTTATAGGTTTTGATTGAGTAGAAGTAGAATATATACCTTAGGATAGCTTGCAATATTGCTCATATTAAATATTTCTTAAGGCAGAACATAGGTGAAAAAAGGCAGAGGGCGGTAGGCAGTAGGCAGAGGAAGGGCAAGGAGAACAATTTTCGCCCGCTCTCCCCTCTTCTGTACGCACCTCAGCAAGGGCTATGTATGGGTTCTATTTTTATAAAGTTTGTAGTCTGTCTTCATTTGACTAAATATTAAGTTTCAAATATTACTAATGTTTAAGTAATTCCAGTGAGAATGAGAGACTAGCGTTTCGTCAGGCTAAAAATAATGGGCATAGACAATTCTTACGTTTCTATGTGAGTGAGTCGGTATTAGTCTCAATCGCGAGGTTGCATATTCCGAAAACTTTACAGTAACGCTTGGAGTTGCTTCTAAAGACAATGTGAGCAATCGAGAAAAAGAAATATGCCCGAAAATAAATCAAAGTTTTTAATTCCTGCCGTTGGGACTGTTCTAATTGTGGCAGGAGGTATAGCTGCTTATATGTATTTCAAGGGTGGAACTGCTGGAGATATCTCAGGTGCGGTTCCTAGTGCCAAAGTAGTACCAAATGAAGCATTAATGGCAACTTATATTTCCACAGATCCGAAAGTTTGGGCAAAGCTAGAGCAATTTGGCACTCCGGAAGCACAAAAGTTAGTGGCAAAAGGGTTGGAGAATTTTAATCAGGATGTGTTGAATGACAGCAATTTTTCTTACGAAAAAGACTTAAAACCTTGGATAGGTGGTGTGATGATTGCAGTATTGCCAACAACTCCAACTAAGCCTGCTCAGTTCAATGGAACTTCGCCAACACCAAATGGACTTATCACCAAAAAGTTGCCAGAAACTAATACTTTGATGGTGGTGGGAATCAAAGATAAACTTGCAGCTTTAAATTTTGCTAACAAACTCAAAGGGCAAAAAGGCGTCACGACAAAGGAAATAGACTACAAAGGTCAAAAAATTACAGAAACTATAAGCAAGGGTAAACCCACATACAGTGCAGTGTTAAACAATCATGTGGTATTTGCTCCCGAAAAACAAGCTGTAGAACAAGCTATTGACACTTTTAAAGGAGAGCCTTCCTTTATTACTAAAGAAGGTGCAAATACTATTCTTAGCAAAGGTGTGAATTTAGAAAACACCGTAGCACAAGTTTATATACCCGATTACGCGAGTACAGTACAGCAAGCGATCGCCACAAGTCCACAAGCAGCACCACTACCGCCCCAAACTTTAACACAGTTGAAGTCGGTTAAATCTATGGTGTTTGGTGTGGGTATAGATGATGCGGGAGTGCGAATGAAAGCGATCGCCAATTTAGATCCAGCACTCGTTAAGTTCCAATATCAAAATACTCCCAGTCAGGTGGTATCGCAATTACCTGCTGATACAATTGCCTTAATTAGCGGCCAGGGTATTAATAAATGGTGGTCAGCATTAGTAGAACAGTCAAAAGATTATCCTGAATTCAAACAAGCGCTAGAGCAAGCACGGGCGCAACTTAGACTAGTGAATATAGATTTGGATAAAGAAATATTCGGTTGGATGGATGGAGAATTTGGTTTTGCTGCGATTCCAGCAAATCAAGGTTTGGTGGCGCAAGTCGGGTTTGGGGGAGCTTTTTTATTTCACACCAGCGATCGCAAAACAGCTGAAGCCATCTTCACCAAATTGGATACCCTTGCCAAAACTCAACAAATTAATATTGCTTCAAGAAATATCGGCGGTAAAGATGTCATAGAATGGCAAGTTCCCCGTCAAGGAGCTTTGTTAGCTCATGGTTGGCTAAATCAAAATACACTGGCTGTGACTGTGGGTGATTCTGTGGTGGATGCGATCGCTGCTTCTAAGGGGCAGTCTCTCGACAGCAGCGAAAACTTCAAAGCCGTGACTGGCTCTTTACAAAAGCCAAATGGTGGTTACTTCTACCTAGATATGAACAAAATCCTGTCTTTAATTAATCGCTTCACCCAGCAAAGCCAGCCCTTGCCACCGGAAGCCAATGCTGTTCTCAGTTCTATTCATGGTGTGGGCATTACTGCTAATAGCCCCGACAATTCTATCGCTCAAATGGAGATTTTGTTAGCTCTGAAGCAGAAAACTAAATAGAGTAGTGAGTGCCGGGTACTGAGTAAAAAATGCTTTTTCGGCTCAGTACCTTTTGAATGAGCCTTGATGCTCTGTCAGCATGAAGGGACTTATAACTCTCAACTAATTCAGATATTTTCTTCTATGAAGAATAGCTCAATTCTGAAGATTAGCTAGGATCTCAGACCAAAGTTTCTTATGCTCAGATTTGACATCCAAATCCGTCTCTATTAATTCAGTATAATTTTTTAAGAACTGATCTGGATCTGAAATTAACCGTAAATAGTAACGAAGGCTGTGATTTAAACCGTTAACAATTACCTGACATCCTGTTTGCTGACGAACTTGATTTACGATTTGGATTACCTCATCTATTTCATTACTAGCAATATACGGTTCAGCAGTAGAAAGTATATGGTAGCGGTCTACAAATTGCCCAGCAAATTTTTCAGGCAGGCAGCGAACCATATCACTTTTTATACGAATTCCTGACTTCACTTCAATTCCTTCAAAAGGAGTACCGTCTAATCTGTCTACTTGCACATCACCGATCCAACCATCTTTGTCATTAGCATTATGTCTATTCGGTGGATTTCTTATAGTCGTATCGGCATAACGTAAAAGTTCAACTACCAAACACTGGTAAACCGCTTGAATTGCAATTACAGGGAGACGAGCACGACCATTTCCCGATGCTTGTTCATGATGCTTAATAACAGCATTAAAAATATCTTGAACAGTTAATCCTTTTGGCTGAGGATAATTATAAACTGCCTTTTGTTTGTTTTTTAAATCTAATGCCATAAGAAGAACTATACAGGGAAATGGGTCTATTCCTTTTACCTGAACAGCGTGTAATATTCCCAAAAATGCTTCTAAATTACCTTCACCCTTAGGTTTAGCCTTATAGTCTAAAGTATATGGAAAAGGCCTCTCAAAATTTCTACCGCTTTCAGCACCACTCACAGCACAAGAGGTAAGATTATGGCGTTTCAAAAAAGGAGTAACATTTTTTGCATCTGTTGAACGATTAGAATAACCACCATTTAAGCTTTCTTGAGCAGAACGAATATCTTGATTTGGATGAACTAGTTTTTCAACAAGACTTGTAATTAAAATACTATATAGGTATTTATTAGATTTCAAATTATTTATAATAGTTTCTATGCCTTCTGCAACATTTTTGTTTAGGGGAGTTTCTTGACCATCTTGTTGCATTTCTAAAGGATAGAGCAGAGATTTTTGTGTTTGTTTATATTTTTTAATTGCTTCATCTACATCTTCGTATTTGATTAATTTTTCAGCTTCAATAAATGCTTCAGATAAATAATGGTTATACTCCGTTTTCATTGGTATATATTTTTTAGGATGGTTTTTCCAAGCAACAGCAACTTGTTTTTCAATATTTAATGTAAAAGGGTAACAGCAACGAAAATAACCAGGAGGAATAGTTTCATTTGTTTCATTAACTCGTACATCAAAACGCAAACTTCTAAGTTTTTTAACAATTTCTGTTAAATCAAAATTACATTCTTCTTCATACAAATCTTGTAGAAATTTCCCTGGATAGAGTTTTTTAGTAGAATCAAAATCACTAAATTTTTTAGCGAATTTTAGCAAAAAATAAGGTTTGTCGGTGAAAATATTCATTTTGAGATTAAAAATTGGATGTGGTTCTGTAAAATGACCATATACATCCATCATTGTTTGATATCCAGAGCATTGCCGTAAACAATCTTCAATAGCATCCCAAGCAATAGGTATATCTTCTTCTTGCTTTGATAGAAGAATACATTCTATGAATTCTAATCCATCACCAATAGGATGCTTAAACTGAAGTTGATATGATAAAAGAGGTGTTTCTATAAATTTTTTATCATAACGTGATACAGAAATTGAACATTTTTTTTCAATACGTTTTGTAATAAAACGGTATACAACACCAATTGTAGGAAACAATAAGTTTTTGAATGCAGTTCTTTTTTTTATTGAAGAATAATGGAAAAATTTTTCAGTTATGGTGTTATCCGGAGTTAAACCATGAGAATCTTTTATTGAGACTACGTTTTCGTTAGAATTAAATAAGTTGAGTTGAACAGCCTCTGATGTCCTATTAAGACGGCGAAAACGTGTTGATTTTGCTTTTCTAGACTTTCGTAAGTCAAAAGATAGTTTTTCATCTTCTTCAATAAGTTCTATTCCTAAATCAATACCAAATATTTGCTGTAACACAGCTTCTGCAAGCCTGTTAGCAAAAATGGGAGGTACAGAATTACCTATTTGTTTTAGTACTGTATTAAAACTTCCAATTAACTCATAATCATCTGGAAATGTTTGTAATCTTTTGAATTCTTGTAAAGTAAACTTCCGATTATTCCAATGAAAAGGGCCTGAGTAAGCACCAAGTTGTGCCACAATTGTTCGGACTGGTTTTTCTGGATCTGCTTTATACAAAAAGTCAGAGAAACGAGAACGCCAAGCAAAAATAGGATTAGGATATCCCATTTCTCGTGTGAAATAATGATAGTTCATTCCTGGAGGTACTTCTGCAAGCAGATGACCATATTTTCCAGGATAAATATGTGTTGTCTCTGAAGGATCTTGAATATCAGCTATAGCTTCAAAAGCACTGATATGAGGTCGTTTATCAGGTGAGTCTATACCGTGTGTTGGTAAAGGAAATTTGAAGTTATGCGTTTTTGTTCCAACTAAAATTAAGCGTTCTCTATGCTGTGGTACTCCATAATCTGCACAATCAAGAATCCGATAATAAATTTGATAGCCTAACTCTGAAAACTTTTCATTTATAATTTTCCAATCTCGCCCTTTGCTAGCTCCTAAAATACCGCGTACATTCTCAAAAAGAAATCCTTGTGGCTGGTAGTGTTTTACTAAACGGCAGTAATGTTCAAATAAACTACCTCTTTCATCCAATATTCCATATACACCTCCTGCCCGCCTACCAATAGCAGAAAAGCTTTGGCAAGGTGGGCCACCTATAATAAAGTCAATCTGTCCATTAAAAATCTGTTCGGGTTCAAGAATGCGAATATCTTCATTGATAATTCGGCAATCAGATTCTAAATATCTACCTAAGTTTTTGTGTAGCGTTTGACAAAAACTCGTTTCTTTTTCTACACAAGCAACAATATTAAAACCTGCTTTATTAAATCCAATATCTAATCCACCAGCTCCGGAAAAAAGGGACAGAGCAATTGGTCTATATCGCTTTTGCACTTGAATGACACCGATTTAATTCTCAATATTTAAGATAGAAAGGTCGTAGTTCATAGATTTTAGCAGCAGCAGAAGAAGATTCGCCAAACAAGATCTAACTTCCTAGATATTTAATTTTCGGTATTGGGCGTTGATACAAAATCAATTAGGCTCTGTAAGCATGAAGGGACTTGAAACTGTTGCTAATAGCCGCTCCCATTACCTTGATGAATGTATTTCGCGCTGCTACTGCAAAAGGATTTTTGAATTCGCCCATTTTACCCGATCGCAAAGACTGCTCAACAATCGCCTTTGTACGGGAGAATCGCAGAGATTCATACTGTTGAAAAGCGGCAGTGGGATCTGAGTGTTCTTGCAAGCATTTAGTGACTACATAAGCATCCTCCAAAGCGGTACACGCTCCCTGCCCCATTGTTGGCAGCATTGGATGAGCGGCATCACCTAGTAGCGTAATATTCTGCTTGCTCCAAGGTTGAGTTGGCGGGCGATCGTAGAGATCCGTCGTCAGAATGTTGGCTTCATCTGTGGCAGCGATCAATTCAGGAATCGATGGAAACCAATCTTGGAACATGATTTCCAGCTCTTGTTTGTGACCAATATTAGCATCCGGTTGTGCTTCTTTTGCGATCGCTGCTGCATACCAATACATTTGCCCTTTACCGAGCATCATAAAGCCAAAACCTTTGCCACGCCCTAAAAACTCCTGAATATAGCCAGGACGATATTTACTTGGAATATAATCTGTCAAACCACGCCAGGTTTTAAAATTTCGATAGGTAGGTGGACGATCGCCCAACAAGTTTGCTCGTACTCGCGATCGCAAACCATCAGCCCCAATCAAAGCATCTCCCTCATCCGTTAAACCGGAAGCAAAATAGGCACGCACCTGACTTCTATCCTGCTCAAATCGCTCAAAGGTTTGTCCCAAGACAAATTTCTCATCTGGCACGTTGCGCCACAATAGCTGATGTAATTCTGCCCTATGAATCGCCACAACAGGCAACTCAAAGCGATCAACAAGCACGTTCACCAACTCCTTCCCGCTTTGCGAATTAAATTGATAATTCGTAGTCAGATAGCCGACGCGGATTGCATCTTCCAGTAAACCTAAATTTTTCAAAATGTGTGTAGCGTTTGCCCACAGTGCAATGCCAGCACCAACCTCTCGCAGTTCCTTCGTTCGCTCATAGACAACAGCTTCAAAACCAGCATGGTAAAGAGCGAGTGCAGTTGCAGCACCACCAATGCCACCACCAACAATAATAATTTTCTTTTTTGTTCGCATCTTTAAATATATCAATACTATAAATGACAGACTTGTCAGTTGATTAATTACTATCAAATATAACTTCTTGCTTGTCAACTGACTATTCGGTCGATATTATTAATATCTCTATTTAACTTGTTCATTAATTGCTCAAGTCAGACAAGCTATACTGACGAAGCAGTCAGTTGATGAGTTAAAAATGTTGTGGCGCGTCAAATAAAAGCTGAAAAGAGAGTGAAGACTAGGCAAATTCGAGATGCAGAGGCAACCCAAGCTGTGATTTTAGCAGCAGCAGAAGAAGAATTCGCCAAACATGGTCTGACTTCTGCCAGAACAGAGGCGATCGCGAATAAAACGGGTGTAGCAAAGTCAATGATTTACTACTACTTCAAGGATAAAGAAGGCTTGTATCAAGCAGTCTTGGAGCGATCGCACTCAGATCTTTTGCAAACAACTCAAAAGTTAGATTTAGATCATCTATCTCCGGAAGCGGCATTAGAAAAGTTTCTCACTGCACTGCTTGATTGCGTGTCGTGTAATCCAAAGTTACCGTTGATTATGTTTCACGAGGCAGTTCAAAATCAGGGGAAATATTACAAGCGCAGTAGTTCTTTAAGCATCGATACAACCTTAGTAAAAATTTTAGAACGAGGAGTTGCTACAGAAGTATTTCGCAAACTCGATCCATTTCAATCAGCAATTAACATTATGGGTACTTGCTTATTCTATTTTGTGGGTGCGGGTAACATTCAGCAGTATCCTCAAGGTAAGCGGCTCCTGAGCAAAGCAATGTTAGAACAACACGCTCAAGAAGCGATCGCGTTGATTTTAGCTGGTGTGCGAAACCCTTAAAAAAGTAGAGGGCATTAGACGTGGGTTGATGCTGTTTCTCCTATTTTTCGGTGTCCCACTGAACGAGTTGAATCACGACACCGTTGGGATCTGTGACTTGAAAGAACCTTTCACCCCAAGATTCAGTCTTGATCGCGGTTGTAATCTCCACACCTTCTGATTGAATTCGCGCGTATTCCCGATCAATATCATCCACTACAAAGACAATGAGTAGACCATCGGCTCGATGTCCCCGCATATGGATGGGTTTGAAACTTTCCAGATTGGTTTGGAGAAAAATTAGGTTAAAGCCAGCATCTGATCTAGAGAGAGAAACAAAGCCCTCGGCTGCCATTTCCTCACTGAAGCCAAAATGTTGCTTTACGAACGTTGCTGATGCTATGACATCATCTACGTTGAGTGAAATCGCTGAAGCGGTAATCTGCATAGATACTTCTAACGAACTGCGAGAGGGGCGATCAAGGAACATAAGTCTTGTAAATCATACCTGGTATTACTGATTTACGCACAATTACTAAATTATTTTTTCAACTGTCTCCAGCTTGAAAAGATAGTAATAAGATTATCTCTATATCTTCATTAAGAGAAAATTTTAAGAATTATGGCTGTAGGACGTAACAGCAGAAACATCAACGGATTTATTCGTGATTTTCGGGAATTTGCTCTCAAGGGCAGCGTCATGGATTTAGCGATTGGAGTAGTTATTGGCGCAGCCTTCAGTAAAATCGTCACCTCTTTCACTGAAGACATTATCATGCCACTGTTGAACCCTTTATTGGCTTTCACAGGTAATGATTGGCGAACATTTGGCATTCCTGTAGGAAGAGGTAAAATTGCCCTCGGCTCATTTTTAGGCAACGTAGTCGATTTTCTAATTATTGCTTTTGCTTTGTACTTAGCTATTCGGGCGATCGCTAGATTCAAACGCAAAGAAGAAATGGCTCCTCCGGCACCCACAGAAAAAGAATGTCCCTATTGTTTGGAAAAAATTCCTCTTGCTGCTACTCGTTGTCGTGCTTGCACTTCTGAGTTAGCACCCACTGTTGAAAGAATGTAGAAAGTGACATTTATCACATCTAACTTTGATGGTAATTTAAAATATCCATTCCAAGCTGTTTTTAAATATGTAATTTTGTATTTACAACTGTAGGAACTAAAATAGCTTGAATTATCCCAAGACACGGCATAGTCGTTTCCTTTGTTAATTAGAAAAATTTTTGATTGCGAGAATGGCTCTGTTTAAGGATTATGATGCAAATAAACAGGCTTTGTCCTGGTTACACAAAGCAGGCTAATTATTTGAGCAACTTTACTGATGAACACGGCTGTAAATAATACTCCCGGATTGGCTTCACGCTTGGTAAATGGGGTACTGGCAATTAAACCGCTATATAGCCTCGCCAAGCATCAAGCTCGTCAAATGATGATTAAACGTGCTGAGAAAATAGGGGTGCCTTGGAGAAAGAATGTTTCTCGTCTGCGATCGCACGATTGGGAAAGCGAACTAGCAAAAGTACAAAATCCCCAGACTAATTACCCAGAGTATTACCTCACCTCATTCCACGCCTACGAAAAAGGCGATTTATGTTGGGAAGCTGCCTTAGAAGCAGAAGTTGCTGCTTACGCCGTTCATTCTGGGATTTGGAAGGATGCTGGAGCACAAGGAGATCCAAAACTGCGTCAAAGTTATCACGAAATCCTCAAGCAGCAAATCTCCCAACAGCCTCAAGATATCCTAGATTTGGGTTGCAGTGTGGGTATGAGTACCTTTGCCCTGCAAGAACTTTATCCCCATGCCAAAATTACGGGTTTAGACTTATCTCCCTACTTCTTAGCTGTTGCCCACTATCGCTCCCGAGAGCGTCAAGCTAATATTAATTGGGTTCATGCTGCTGCTGAATCAACTGGATTACCAGATGCCTCGTTTGATTTAGTTTCTATTTTCTTGATGTGTCATGAATTGCCCCAGTCTGCAACTAGGTGCATTTTTGCGGAAGCGCGGCGTTTGCTGCGTTCAGGTGGGCATTTGGCAATTATGGATATGAATCCGAAATCGGAAGTTTACAAGAAAATGCCTCCTTACATTTTGACTTTGCTCAAAAGCACAGAGCCGTACCTAGATGAATATTTTGGCTTGGATATTGAGCAAGCGCTGGTAGATGCGGGTTTCCAAACTCCCACCATCACTCGCAACAGCCCTCGTCACCGCACTGTCATTGCTCAAGTTGGGGGGTAGGGGTACAGGGGTGCAGGGGTGTGAGAGAACCCAGCGTTGAGAGTTCTCTTGATTGAATTACAAAGATGTACCTCCCTCTCCCCTTACACCCTTACTCCCTTATTCCCTTACACCCATTTTGTGAGTGGCTAATTTCTTTTTAGTGCTGTGGGCGGTAACACCTCCCCTGCTACTGCTGATTTACTATTATCGGCGTGTTTCCACCGCCCCTTCCTTGCTGCGATTGCTGTTATTCTTCGTTTTCGGAGCAATATCGGGTTTTGTTGCCCTCGGTTTGGGATGGGTTGTGGAAACACAAATTAACTCTTTTGCAGCTTGGCGGGAAATGAGGCACACTCTTTTAGGTGTTGCTTTACGGCAATTGTTGGCAGTTGGCCCCATCGAAGAAAGCTGTAAGATGTTAGCAGTTCTGATTCCCAGCTGGTATTTTCAACGCAGGTATCGATTACGCCCTAGTAGTATTTTTCTCTTCACTATCGCCGTTGCCCTGGGATTCACTGCCGAAGAAAACTGGATTTACCTTTTCCACGAAACGGCATCTGTATTTGATCGGGCGATCGGTACACCTGTGCATACTATGTTCTCGGCACCCTGGGGATATGCTTTGGCATTATTTTTCAGATCAAGAATCCGGTTACGGCGCTATACCCCAAATATTTCTCGCTCATGGCTCAATTCTGTCATCTGTCACGCCCTGGTGAATTTTCTATCTAGCAGTTGGCGTTATCCAGCACCCCTATTTTTCCTCAGCTACGGTTTGTTTCCATTTTTCGTATGGATGTTTTGGCGACTAGAACAATTATTGCGAAAAGTACAAGGAAAAATGCCTATCATCCTCATCAGTGGTTATACACTTCGACATCGATTATGGGAGCAAGGTTTGGTAGTGTTTGCCCTGATGTTGGGTGGTAATGCTATTTTTGGGCTATTTCTGTTAATGAGAAATTTGAGTTCTTTAAGTCCATTGCAGATTTTTTACCCTGATACTTTGTGGTTTATACTTAGCCGCTTCCTGCTCAATTTAATTTTTGGACTAGTAGCATGGACAATTTATTGCTATTTGCGGTATTCAGCACGTCGGCGCTATTTTAAATAGCTAGAAATAATCTGCGTACTAATGGTTTGGGAGTGAAACTTAATGCTAGTGCTACGAGAGTTCTGAGGTTAAATTTTTGTTGGCTGAGAGCGTTTAAAAGTAATGAGCGAGCTTCCAATGCTCGTTCAGCTCGTAATAATCCAATTCCTAGAGTTGTATGTGCGTGTAACCATTTTGATCTGAAGTAGCTATGAAATTGCTGTAACTGCTCGTCTTCCATAAACTGACGAAAACAAAATATGCTTGCCTTTGCTCCCCTGATCTTAGCTTGAGGATTTTGGCTGCCGATCGCCATTGTTTCAGCTAGTGGATGCATTCGATATTGACTCAGTCTTTCTGGACAATAATATGCTCCACCACCAGTTCGACAAGCAAGATAAGTTAAATATAAATCCCAAAAAGGCCCTACTTGAGATGGAAAATTTTTCCAGTCAATTGCATCCTTGCGAATAACGGCAGCAACTGCACTTGGTACAGCTTGATGAACTAGCCCAATTTCACAAAATGGTTGGTAAACTCCTTCTTCTAGCTGATGTCGCTTCCAAAGTTTACTACACTCTTCAGTCGCAACCTCATCAATATTGCTATCCGCATCTATAATGTAGTGGTCGCTAAAAGCCAAGATTAGGTTTGGATTGGCATCGAGGGGGGGAACAAGCTTTGCTAAAAAGTCCTCGTTCCAGATATCATCATCGTTTAGACTAGCAATATATTTTCCGCGTGCTTCAGTAACAGCACTGGCAATATTCCGAGCTACTCCTAAATTTGTCGCATTTCGTCGGAATCTAATTCGTGGATCGTGAAAAGATTCAACTATTGCTTGAGGATTTTCGGGGCTACAATCATCAGTCACAATAATCTCAATATTTTTATACGTTTGACTGAGCGCACTTTCAATCGCTTGCTTGAGATATTTAGAGCGATTGTAAATCGGAACTATTACACTAACTAGAGAATTTTGGGAATTCATGGCTTGTGACATAATCTAAGCTTTTTACAGTTTGTGAAATTTTCAAGGAATGCAATAAACCAATTGGCAATAGCAGAAAATTTGACACACTAACAATAGGCAAGCCAAATCAGACACTTGCATATGATGCTAGTTCAATTTTCTAGATATTCAATGCATTTAGGTGCCTTGACTAAAAATAAGTATTCCTATTGTCAGAAATTCGATTTTTTGAACTAATTTGTAATTTACGTTACGTTTTATTTTTGGTCATTAGTATTTATAGATGATAACCAAAAATCAAAAATAAGCAATCAAGCCATCAAAATATATTAACTAGGATACCTATAAAAATTAAAGTTTTCTCTCTCTTTAGGAACAAACTAAATATAATAATTTTAAATTGTATGAATATTTTAAATAATTTTTATTGTCGTTATCATTGTTTGTATTTTCTCTGGGATGGTAAATTAACTCAGTAACACACCAATAAATGCGGTGGGTTACGCGCTGCTTTAACACACCCTACAATTTAAGGCTTACTTTATAAATAATCTCTAAAAGATTGTTTATCTAACTCACATAATTGACAAAATAAAAGGGGAACCTATTAAGAATTTTGTTCGTCTTTACAGGGTTTTCTATACAAAACTCTAGTGAAAATTCCTTCTACACTAGTTAATTTAGGCTGATGTCACATTTAATTACTTACCTTCAAGTAAAAGAAGATAGATAATAATTCGGCAGACAAAAATTTGAACAAAGGAATTTTTAAACTAGGATTTGTATAAGAAGGTTCCCCAAAAATTACGTATTTACGGCTATAAGCCGATTAAAACTGGCTGATTCTGTGCAGCACTAACTATATTTGACTCTGGCTCAGTGCAGTAAATTTCGCAAGAGTTATTTGGACTTTCGATTAATTTGACTTTGAAAAGTTTAGCTCCCAAATCTTGAACTGGCGATCGCAATAAATTACTAATGTGCAGTGCGATATTCTCAGCAGTGGGAACAACCTCTGCAAAGTAAGGGATATCTTTGTTCAAGAAGGTGTGATCGAATGGCTCAACTACATAATCTTCTATCACCTGATTCAAAGCGCCTAAATCCACAATCATGCCGATGCGTGGATCTATTTCCCCTTTGACTGTCACTTCTAGATGATAATTGTGTCCATGACCGTTAGGACGAGCGCACTTACCATAAACCTCAAAGTTCTCTTCATTACTAAGATTGGGATGCGCTAACCGATGGGCAGCGCTAAAGTGAGTGCTAACAGTAAGATAAGCTTCCATTCCATTCCCCATATAATCTGCCCAAAGCTCAGAATTTTCAAATAGCTGTATGCGGACTAAAGGCAAGTGAGGTGCTAGCCGCTGCCAGATCACCCGTGCAATATTCTCTGTTGTGGGCAGAGTTTGTTGAAATTCTGCCCACACATCGTTGAGATAGCAAAAGTCTAGTTGGCTGGTTATTTCTTGCTTGATTATGTGCTTTACATCGGACAAGTTCAGCACCATGCCATATTTATCTAATTTCCCGACGAGGGAAACAAATAAGACATAGTTATGCCCATGTCCAGGAAAACGGGAGCAAGCACCAAATTTCTCAACATTTTCAGCTTCACTCAGTTCTGGCAACCAATAGCGATGACTTGCCGAAAACCGAGCGCGGCGATTCACAATGCATTGCATGAGTACACTGGTAGCTTAGTTTAATATTTCTTAATATTCTAACCTTTCCAGCACCAACTTATTACATCCCACCTACTTGTTGCACTAACTGCAAGCCATCTGTTTGATCCCACAAATAGACGATTTTGCCGTTTTTGATAGTGACGAACTCAGAATATGGCACAGAAAAACTTTTGCCTGTTGTCGGCATTCCCATAAAGTCACCAATGAAGGTTCCGGAAAATATGCCGTGGTATGCGACGCGATCGCCCCTAACTAACAAATCTTCTACCCGGTAGTTGATATCACTCACAACAGATAATAAATCCTGGGCAAAATTACGGATTCCCTCATGACCTTTCACTGGTTCGGGAAAAACTAAGTCATTAATAACACCATCTGGTGCCATAACTGAAATAATCTTTTCTATATCTTGACTGATCCAGCCCTGTAAAAATTCCGTTACCAACTGTACATTCTCACGTTCCAAGTCTGTCAAATCTCCAAGAGAATTCAGATTTGGAAGTAATAAATTTTCAGCTTGTATATTCGTCATGCACCGTGTCTCCGTACATTACTGTTTCAGAAGGTGGGCAATGTTCGTGTCAGTTTTATTCTATATAAACCGTGTTTATTAAAAAAGCGGATTTTTAAGCGTATACGCCCAAGGAATCCTGAGCTTCCCAGTATAATCCTTTGGCAATACGGAACATTTCTTGCCCTGCGTGTAAATAACTTTCATCGTAGTTGAGGGGAAAATATTCTAATTCATCTAGTCCATCGCCAATTTGATTCAGGCAATAGTAAAGATGAGCAGCTGCTCTTGCTAGGCTAGGGGGATTCGGCAGGGAACGAAAAGTTGTTTGTGCTTGCTTAAAGCCATCTCGGCAAGTGTTCAAGTATTCTTGAAATTGCTCTAACAGTTCATCATCAAATGGATCAGCCGCTAATTTCTCGATTTGTATTGCCAAAGAATTGAGAATTTCACGCAACAAACGATTAACTGGTTGATACACCAGATGCAGCCATTCTTCAATTTGTTCGTCAAGATCCCGTCCTGTATGTCGCGTTGCTTGATATTGTTGCCCAGCCGTTGCGCTACGCTGTTGCCTGTTGCCATTGGTTGTTTGCAGGCGCTGATTGTGTAATTGGTGATCATAAATTTGGCGACTTTTAGTATCACCTAAGACTTCATACGCCGCGTTGATACGGATAATATACTCGTGATTTGCTGTTTCTTGATTGATATCAGGATGATATTGCTTTACCAAGCGGCGATAAGCTTGTTTAATTTCCGCTTGGCTGGCATTAGGACTGACTTTAAGGGTTTGGTAATGATTAGTATCTAACATTATTCCAATGTATCGTTAGCTGATGTTAGCTGCTACCCTTGGTTCTAGGTCTTGGAATAACGGCGTACTTAGATACCTCTCTCCAAAACTGGGCTGAATCATCACAATTAAGCGCCCTTCATTTTCTTGGCGTTGAGCAACACGAATTGCTGCACACAATGCTGCACCACTGGAAATGCCAGATAGCAATCCTTCTTCTCTTGCCAAACGTCTACTGTAGGCGATCGCTTCCTCATCACTGACGGCAATCACTTCATCAATTAATCCTACCTTCAGTACTTGGGGGATAAATCCGGCACCAATACCCTGGATTTTGTGAGGTCCCGGTTTTCCCCCTGATAAAACTGAGCTGTTAGTTGGTTCAACTGCGATCGCCTTAAAACCGGGTTTGCGTACTTTAATTACCTCTGCCACACCGGTAATAGTGCCACCTGTACCTACACCCGCTACAATCATATCTACCTTGCCATCAGTATCTTCCCAAATTTCTTCTGCTGTTGTTTCTCTGTGAATTTGCGGATTAGCAGGGTTACGAAATTGTTGCAACATATAAGCGTGTGGCGTTGTCTCAACTATCTCTTGAGCACGCCGAATGGCACCACTCATACCTTCAATTCCCGGTGTGAGTTCTAATTCTGCACCATAAGCTCGTAACATTGCTCGCCGCTCGGCACTCATTGTTTCTGGCATCGTCAAGATCAGATGATAACCCTTCGCCGCTGCCACCATTGCCAAGGCAATACCAGTATTTCCAGAAGTAGGTTCTACTAATACAGTTTTACCAGGAGTAATTAACCCTTCCTCCTCAGCAGCATTAATCATGCTAGCACCGATGCGGTCTTTGACCGATGATGCAGGATTCATGCTTTCTAGTTTTACCACTATTTGGGCTAGACAACCTTCCGCTTGCGGGATACGGTTCAATTGTACTAAAGGTGTATGACCAACAAGTTCTGTAATGTTACGAGCTATTCGCATTCTTTTATCCTTAATAAATGGTTATTAGTCAAAAAACCCTAAAATATGGGCTTTTGACTATTGATTAAATGTAATACATGATATCCAACTGCCGTCGTGAATCTCTTTTTTCACACAAATCGGCAAGTGTATATTTTTGTAAAATGGAGTTGGCTGCTTGACGTGCTTCTTGCCAAATTTCTTCTACAACATCACCGTCTACAGTTTTAGGCTTGGCGTCTTCCTCATAGGTTTGCACCTTATCTAAGCCTTCAACACATCCTAAAACCTCAAAAATAGTTATTTTCCAAGGTTCTCGTGACAATAAATAGCCACCCTTTGAACCACGCAGGCTTTTGACTAAACCTCCACGCCTCAAAGTGGCTAGCAGTTGTTCCAAATAGCGATCAGGAATATTCTGCTGCGCCGCTATTTGGCGAATTTGTAGCGGCTCTCCGCTTTGGTAATGAATTGCCAATTCTAATAAAGCAAGAATTGCGTATTCTGATTTACACGATAGTTCCACAGGCAGCGCGAAATAATTAAGGATCAACGATTAAGGATAAAGTCTGAATTTCCATCCTTATTTCTAGTATACTCCGGTTCTCCACTGGGGTTTGTTATTTTTTGTGCTAAAAACAAAAAAAGCTCCCCATCATAGTGGGGAGCTTTACATATATCAAAATTTATGTGCAAATTATTATTGCTCTAGAATGTGAAAGTAGTTCTGAGCGTACCGATGATAGCATCGTCGTTATCACTGCTTTGACCAGGATTGAGCAAGTAAATTACACCAGGAGTGATGGAGATATTGTCACTGACACGATACTTATAGAAACCTTCGATGTGCCAGGGTATATCGCTATCATTAACACCTGCTACTTTGTTCAAAGCATATGGTTGTGCACCACCGAAAATACCCAAAACGTTACCTTTCTTTCCTAAGTCGGGGAAAGCTACACCAGCTCCGTAACTCCAAGCTTCATAGTCGTCATCGGAACCAAAGCCAGTAACATCGTGGTAGGAAACAAAGCCACTGATAGAGAGTCTATCACTTGGTCTAAAGGCTGCCGATATGCCGTAGGAATTACTCGAAGATGCATTAAGAGCGCTTAATGTATTGGCTTGAGAAGTACCTACTACAGGAGCAGTCACAGTACCTTGATCGAATAGAACACTACCTGAACCATGATAACCATGAACGTAGGTTGCAGCTAATGCTAGGCGATCGCCAAGATTAAAGTTTAACTGTCCTAAAGCAGCATAGTTACCATTGAATACACCTGAACCGATGCCAGAATCGTTTGGCTCAGATCCCAAGTAACCGACTGTAACTGAAGATGGTAGGAGGAAACTGCGCTGACTGCCAAAACCGAAGTTTACTGCTGCACCAGCACCACCACCTACACGGAAGATGGGGTTTTGAGAAGCAAAGGTAGACAGAGCACCGTTACCACCATCGAAGTCCTCAAAGTAAGGGTTGGTGGTAGCAGCGACGTCGCTCCAAATACCGCCAGTTGCTGCAACATATACTCGTGCAGCATCACCAAGTGGGAAGTAGTACGCCAACCAATCTAGATTGACGTTATTATTACCTGTATTACCAATATTGAAAGTTTGGAAAGCCTCTGCACCAGTAGGATCTCCAACATTAAGCCTATCTGCATTACCAGCAGCAAGACGGGTGTGCAACACGTCTCTGCCTGTAAAGCTGGTTTGCAAGTCTAAACGTACCCTGTTCTGGAAGACGGTATTGTTATCGTCACCGGCTTGATCCCCAAAAGCATCGGTAAGGGCAAAAATTGCTTCACCGACGAGTTTTGTGGTAGTAGAAAATTGATTGGCTTCTAATTCCGCAGTACGCGCTTCTAATGCATCTACACGACCGCGCAAGGTAGCGAGTTCAGCAGAAAATTCTTCTTGCAATCGCTGCAAAGTAGCCAAATCTTCTTTTGTTACCAAGTCGGCTGTTGCTGTGGCTATCAGTTCATTAACCCGATCTAAACAGGCATTCAAACCTGCTGCAAATTCATAACGGGTCAAAGCACGGTTTCCACGATAGGTACCATTGGGATAACCAGCGATACAACCGTAACGCTCAACCAAGGACTGCAAAGCTTGGAATGCCCAGTCAGTTGGCTGTACGTCAGAAAACTGGGAAACCGAAGTTACCTGAGAAATTGAATTTTGTCTTTCTGAGTTGCTGTATTGACTAACTTGTTGTAAAACTTCGGTTGATTGTGCTGGTGCAGCCTGAGCTAAAATTTTTGGCTGGTTAGTGATTTCTGAGACAGCACTAAATTGTGTCTGTTCTGTTTGAGCGGTTTCAGGGGTAGTGCTATTTGGTGCTGCGATCGCAGTTGCAGAGACTAACAAAGTAGCTCCTAATACTGCTGGACTTGCCACCAAGGATTTCCACAAGATATTAGACATCATTATCTGTTCTCCTCACACCTTGTCGTATAAGTAATTTTGATTTGCTGCAACTATTACTGAAAAAGCGACTTCTTGTTGAAACCTGTGGATGAGGCATAATTTGCCCTACTAAAGACAATTTTAGTTTTTGCAAAGCTAACAATTGATTAAATTAGGGTAAAACTTTTATGTAATTAACTTATGCAAAAACATATCTTTATAGTTTGTAATTATAAGTCATCTGAGTCAGATGGCAATACATGGGCGTTCGCAAATAAAACTGTCACATCGTGCGATATGGACAACAAGAATTTTGGGCAGGAATAGCCAACATAGTTAAGGTAAGAAAGTTTGGTTCGAGCATGGTTGCCTCACTAAAATTTCTACCTTTATTTAAGACAGCTATATTCCCAATGGTTTAGCTACACATTGCTTTGAGGTTAACAGTGCTACTAGATTAACTAATCTGTGAAATTACCTCTGCTAAATCAAAGTCTTTCTGTGTTAAACCACCTGCATCATGTGTCGTAAGGATGATTTTGACTTTGTTATAAGAAATCTCTATATCTGGGTGATGCCCTAATGACTCAGCAGGTTCAACTAGCTTATTTACAAACTCGATTGCTTGTACAAAATCCTTAAATTTGCGGTTGCATTGCAACCTCATTCCTTCCCTTGTCCAGCCTAAAAGATTGCTGACTTTTTGTTGAATTTCTGCTTCGTCAAGTAACTGCGCCATAATTAACAAATTCCTACTTACTTGATTTTGTATTGTTTTTTGTCCAATTAAGGCTAGCAAAAGCAATCTGTACCCTTTACCTTTTTTTCGTTTATTTCGCAAACAATAGAAAAAATTAATAAAATAGGAGAATTTACTGGGATGAGTTCTTAAATTTGCAACTTTACCGCGCTCTTACCACTTTAAGTATCTATAAGTAATTAAAATATATTAATTTTCTAGATTGTCTCACCCAGATATATCTCAGTGCAATCTTTATTTTTGCGAGTTTAGAGTTAACCAGCTATGCAGACGCACTTTTTAGTATCTAGTTCCCTAACTTTAGGGACATAGTTAATTATTTTTCTAAATATCTTTTGAAAAGCTTCTATCTGACGTTAGATTTGGCTCACTGTGAGTTCTTAACTGTTTAACTTTTTTCAATCACAGAGCTTGGACAAACAAAAGCAACCTTATAAATAACTATCCGCTCTTACTTTAGATTTAGGAATCTAGGTAAGAGCGGTCTAGCGGGTCTTCAGGTTACAACCTAGCTGCTGGAAGGATCTCCAAACAAGCCTAGCTGCTTAAGTAACTTAGTTTCTCAAGAGAACTAAGGCTTACTTTTAGAGAACAGCCCCAGCACACAGCTGGCTATTCGCAACCTGATGACCCATGCTTTTACTACTATCTATCATGGGCATCACCTCCTTGTTGCCTAAGCGGTCTTAGTCTCAAAAAGGGAGAGTTTTAAACTCTCAGTTGTTGACTCTATGCCTCACTATAGCATGTTGCTCGCTAAGATGACACGAAACTATTTATGAACTTCCAAATCTGCGCTCGCAATCATTTTATCGCTCAAGAAGAATGAAGAGGACACAAAGACACAGGGAAATATATTTCACATTATTATTGGACGAGCCAGAAAAAAGCTGGAAATTGATTTGGCATCAACAGCTTCTCCTTGCATAATAACTTTCTCCAGTTCTTCGGGAGAAAGTAAAACTGTTTCGATATCCTCGTCTTCTTCTTGTTGTGGGGGTGTTTCGAGCTTTTCTAAGTCTTGTGCTAAGTAGGCATAAATAATTTCATCAGAATAACCAGGAGCAAGAATAAGTTCTCCTAGTTTCTTCCACTTGTGAGCGCGATAACCAGTTTCTTCCTCTATTTCACGTTGAATAGTTTGTAAAGGATCTTCATTTACTTCCACAGTTCCAGCAGGAAATTCTAATACCCGTCCCCCAACCGCAAAACGATACTGGCGTACGAGTATAAGTTTGCCCTCTGGTGTCACTGGTATGGCTAAAGCACCTCCAGGGTGACGAATGCACTCCCAGTCTCCTTCGGCTTGATTAGGTAAACGCAAGCGATTGACTTCAAAATTAAACTTGCGCCCTTTATAAAACAAGCGTTGTTTCAGTAGTTGGGGTAATTCTCTACCTAATGGCATAGTCGGGTTTTATGGTCTAAAAAGACACAAATAACATTGATTTTGATAGTCAAAACATGACTGTCACGCGTTTATTGAGTGTAATTTTAAACGCCTATCAATAGATGTACTTCAGAACAGTCTACCTCTTTCACCAGTTGTTTAATCCTCCGTCCGGAAATTGGTTCGATCCAATCTGGCGCTATCTCTGCCAATGGCACTAAGACAAAAGCTCTTTCCTGCATTCTCGGATGAGGAATTTGGAGATTTGGAGTATCCAAAATTAAGTCATCATATAACAACAAATCTAAATCCAATAAGCGTGGCCCCCAACGTTCTTCGCGGATACGCCCACTTTTTTTTTCAATATCCAGCAAGATTTCTAACAGTAATTGTGGTAATATATCTACTTGTAGTATTGCACAACCATTTAAATAATCTGGTTGTGGCGGTCCTACAGCTTTAGTTTTGTACCAATGAGATTTTGCTTTTAAGATAATACCTGGTGTTCGAGCTAAAGTTTCTAATGCTGCCTCCAAAATGGCATGAGAATCACCCATGTTACTACCAAGAGCAATAGCGCTATGCATACAATCTTCTCCGTATGCAATTTTCTATTGTCTTAAATTTAGCCGTAAATCCGACAGGAAGTTTCAACAGCTTCTTGACCCTAAAGAGATTGTTTAAACTTTTATATATTTTTTATATATTGCTTTTAAATAAATTTACCTAAAAAATCTAAAAAACATTTTTGATAACGCCTATAGTTAATACGCATAGGCTATTATACTAACACGATTGTGGCGTACTAATCAGAAAAACTTTTAGATGGTGGTTAGTTTAAAACTGCTTGAAGTGAGGCACTGACGTGGCGAAGTTTACCTCCTGGTTTAAGGAACGAACGACGAAGTCGAGTGATTCTGACACAGAAAAAGCTGAATCACCGCTTGGTGATAGTGAAGAGAAAAAGAAATCTACTAATGTTGAGAATAGACCACCAACTCAGCTGGAGAAAGCGAAGCAAACACTGACAAAGTTAGTTTCAAAGCTTCCAGGCAGTCAGAAACCACTTTATCGTCGTTACTGGTTTTGGGCTGGCTTGGGTATTGGTGGCGGTATAGTAGCCATCAGCTATGGTGTGTGGTCAATAGACCGCACTTTACCAGATAAAACAGAATTAAATGCTATTGTTCGAGAGCAAACATTAACTATCAAAGCAGCTGACGGTACGATTTTGCAACAGCAGGGAGAAGCGACGAGAGAACAGTTAAAACTAGAGGAAATACCAGACCAAATTCAAAAAGCTTTTATCGCTTCAGAAGACAGAAGATTTAATACTCACAAAGGTGTTGATGCACAAGGAATTGTCAGGGCAGTTTTGAGTAATGTGCGATCGCAAAACGTTGTGGAAGGCGGTAGCACAATTACGCAACAACTAGCACGAATTCTCTTCCTCAAACAAGAGCGTACAGTTTGGCGCAAGCTCAAAGAAGCTCGTCTAGCTCAAAAAATAGAGGCTCAATTGAGCAAAGACGATATTTTAGAACGTTATCTAAATTTAGTATATTTGGGTTCTGGAGCTTACGGTATTGCTGATGCAGCGCAGGTGTATTTTAGTAAACCAGTAAATGAACTTACTTTGAGTGAAATCGCGACCATAGCTGGTTTACCTCCTGCACCAAATCGCTTCTCGCCGCAAGTAAATTTAGAAGCAGCCAAACAACGACGTAATCTAGTATTACAGCGGATGTTTGAAGATGGATATATCACCGCAGCACAGAAACAAGCAGCTATTGCCGAACCATTGACTACAAAACCCACCTCCCCCAAACGATGGCAAGTAGAAGCACCCTATTTTATTAGCTACATCCAAAAAGAATTGCCTAAGTATGTTTCTCCAGAAATATTAAATACAGGTGGTTTAACAGTGGAAACCACCTTAAACCCAAACTGGCAAAAAACAGCGGAAGAAGCAGTAGCCAAAACTTTGCGCAATCAAGGACGCTGGGAAAATTTTAAGCAAGCAGCGTTAGTAGCAATAGATCCCCGTAGCGGTGAAATTAAGGCGATGGTTGGGGGAAAAGATTTTGATAAAAATCAGTTTAATCGCGTTACTCAGGCAAAAAGACAACCAGGCTCAACATTTAAGGGATTTGTTTATGCAAGCGCGATCGCTGCGGGGAAAAGTCCGTATAACAAATACCTAGATGAGTCTGTTGTGATCGATGGTTATGAACCGAAGAACTTCAGTGAGAAGTTCTCTGGCTGGATGAACATGAGAGATGCTCTGACTAGATCAATCAATATCGTTGCTGTTAAAGTCTTGATTGATGTTGGATTCCAGCCAACGATTAAACTTGCCCATGATATGGGTATTAAATCGGAACTCAAACCCTACTATTCGCTAGCTCTGGGTTCAAATGAAGTAAACTTGCTGGAATTAACCAGTGCTTACGGTTCCTTTGCAACGCAAGGATTACATGTAGAACCACATGGTATTACCCGCATTCTTAACCGCCAGGGTAAAGAAATATGGTCAGCTGATTTCAAGCCCAAACGTGCAATTGATGCCGAAACAGCTGCCATTATGACCTGGATGTTACGTAATGTAGTAAACGCAGGCACAGGTACCGCAGCTCAATTAGGTAATAGACCTGTTGCAGGCAAGACAGGCACTACTGATGACGCCCGCGACTTATGGTTTATTGGCTACATACCTCAATTGGTTACAGGTGTCTGGTTGGGTAACGACGACAATAAAAAAACTTGGGGTAGCAGTAGTAGTGCTGCCTACACCTGGCATGCATTTATGAAAGAAGCTGTAGAGGAGATGCCAGTTGAAAAGTTTCCCGAACGACCACAAGTAGAAGCTCGTAAAGGTAGTATCAAAGCGCAACCCGTTAAGCCAAGAAAAATTGTGAAAGGTTCTGCTTCGTCTAGTGAACAAACATTAGATGAAGGATCTTCTGGTAGTTCTCGCAGAAGAAGATCTAGGAGACGTTATTCTCAACAAGAAGACCAAGCTCCAAGGCGCAGACGGCGGTACTATCAGCAGGAGAACGATGATCCCTCTACATCTCGAAGCGGTAGACGCAGGGTTCGCAGTTCGGAATCAACAGCAATTTCTAGCAGTGACTCTTCCTCTTCAGATAACTCACAGCGTCGCTCCAGACGACTAAGATCAGATTTTTCGCGACAACAGTATAGCTCTAGTCAATCTTCCTGGCGGGAAAGATTAAGACCTAGTTCATCACAATAAGTGATAAAAGGGACTAGGGCTAGGAAGGATAGGGACACAGGGACAAGGGGACAAGGAGACAAGGAGAGTAATAAACAACCAACTACTAACTAACTGTACGGGAGGCAGCGCGTTGCGGAGCCAGTGCGCCCTTGCGGGTTCCCCGCGTTGTAGACGCCCTCCGGGCGGCTTCCCGCCGGGTAGCACCTGGCGTCACCTGGCGTGGGTTAAGCGCGTCGAGTGCGACTGCCGTGGGGGTTTATTTAGATATTTCGTCTCCTTGAGAGATTATTGTTAAAACCTGCCCCTACAAATGACAAATGACTAACCCCCTTTTCGCTTCCAAATTTACTCCCTTCTCATATGACTTGTGGGGGATGTGGGTGGTACGCTCTTTTTATATGTTCTTAACATAAGTAGTGTTGCCTACAACAGGAGAATATACTCATGACTTTATTGATGCAAGCAGCAGCACAAGCAGTAAATGAACCCCATTTTCCTTGGGCTTTTACTGCGGTTTATGTAGCTGGTTTTATTGCTGCGGTAACTATTGGTTCAATTGCCTGGTACAACTCCAAACGTCCAGTTGGTTGGGAAGATAAACAGCGTCCTGACTTTGTACCCAAGGTTGACAAAGAAGAAACTCCGGGTGTGGGTGAACCAAAGTAATTCACTAGTCATTAGTCATTAGTCAGTTAATGACAAATGACAAATGACAATTCACTTAGTTTTGAATTTCAACCCAACGACGGTAAAGCTTTTGAATTTGTTTGAGCAAAACATTAAAACCGACTTGGGTTGACTCGTCTGAATTAGATAGTTGTTGTAATTTCATCAGCAGTCTTGCTTCTTCTGTTGCAACTTCGCCATCGCTATAAATTAAACCACTGATGGCTTGAACCAGATTTTGGCAATCTTCAACAGTGGGGCGATCGCCTAGATATTCTTTTACCCAGTCATAGCACTGGGTTGGTTCTACGGGAACCAATTCGTAAAGCAGTGGTTTGATATCTGGATCGCTAGACACACCTTTTTCTTGAGCGATCTGGCGTAAGTACTGCCTTTCTTCTGGTTGGATTCTGCCATCTATCCAAGCTGCTCCAATCAAGATTTTTACTAAGTTTTTAACATCACTGGAGTTAACTGGCATCACAGCCTCCTCTGGTTGATTCTGCCCTCCCTGAAATCTTACAACTCCCAACAGTATTCACCCTGAATGATTGGTTTTTCTTAAGCGAGCCATAAAAAAGCCATCCATACCATGCTGATATGGTAATATTTTTAGCCAACCTTGTGGTGACGAATACTCAAAAAATGATGAATTCAAATTAGGAGGATCGATTTTCCAATCTACATTTTCGGCTAAAAATGACTCAATTACAGCCTCGTTTTCTGCTGGATGTAGTGTACAGGTGGCATAAACTAATACACCTCCATTTTTGACAAAAGTTGAAGTATGTGATATTAAATTTTTCTGAAGTATTGATAATTCCTGAATAGTTTCTGGTGTTTGTCGCCAACGGGCATCAGCGTGGCGGTGTAAAGTTCCTAAGCCAGAGCAGGGTGCATCTAACAACACACGATCAGCACAATTATGAAACTGCGATGAATTGCGGCTATCACCAATATAAATTTTTATTGATTGGAGATTGAGTCGTTTGATATTTTCTTGGAGTTTGCGCAAACGAGAAGGAGTGCGATCGCATCCCCAAATAGTCCCTCGATCCTGCATTAACTCAGCAATATGAGTCGTTTTACCTCCAGGTGCAGCGCAGGCATCAATAATAACTTCTCCTGGTTGAGGATCGAGAAAATGGCTGACTAGTTGAGCGCTGCTATCTTGTACACTCCACCACCCCTCGCAGAAACCAGGTAAATTTTGAATAGGGCCTGGGTTGCCAAGCAGTCGTAATGCTTGTGGTAAATGAGAAAAATGTTGGCAGGAAAAGCCAGCTGCTTGCAACGCTGCTTCTACTTCTGGTGTTGAAGTGCGAAGTGGGTTAACCCGCAAGTCAATTGCTGGAGTTTGATTCATCCAAATACACAGTTTTTCCGTTTCCGCAACACCAAATTGGTCGAGCCAAACTTGAATAATCCAGTCTGGGAAACTGTGAGAAATACCCAAGCGTGCAATTGGATTTTCAGGTAGTTGTAGAGGATCAATTGATTTTTCGGCAGAGCGGATATAATGCCGCAACATCCCGTTAACGAAACCAGTGAGTCCAGCAAAGGCGTTTTCCTTCGCTAGTTGTACAGTTGTATTAACGGCAGCGCTAGCTGGTATTCGTGCTTGATAGCGGAGTTGATATAAGCCAAGATGAAGAATGGTGCGGAGGTCTTTCGGTTGCTCGTGAGATTTCTTTTTACCAAGTTGGTCGATAAGAGTATCAAGAGTACGCTGCCTTCTCGTACAACCATAGACTAATTCTGTCATCAGACGACGATCCAAAGCAGACAAGTTGGCTTTTTGCAGTACTCGATCTAGTGCCACATCTGCATAAGCTCCTTTGTGAATGTCTCGTAAGGCAATAAAAGCTAGTTGCCGGGAGGATATATTTTGATTTTTAAATTTTTGATGTTGCAACGGTCAAATTGAAACTAAAGGCTTATACCAATTTAATTTAGTGGTTATGACAAATACTTTGTCATAGACGCGATTTTAATTGCGTTTATACAGAGCTTGTATGTCAAATGACTGTTTCAAATTGGTATTTACTATTTTAAACTTACTCATTGGAAATAGTTCGCATAAATATCTATTGGCTTGCGTTATCATCCCTACAACCAGGATATGAGTTCTCGTTACCAGGTTGAACCTAGTAACGAGGGTTTTGTGGGCTGCCACCTTCAGTTGTTGTTGGGAATGGTGTAAGACTCTCTTTGGAAGCGAAAGTTAGGTAGGAAGAATGGAAATTAGTTACAGTACTGACAAGAGTTTATTTGCTAGTATCGAGTCTTTAATTTTTAACAACAACCTCATTCATTGTCAATACAATGGGGAATACCTAATACTGGACAGGGACAGCTATATTTTAGTTTTTGGATGATGGGATGCTGAGGTGAATTACAACCTAAAAATAGTAGAGATGCAGCCTCCGATGCTACTACTTTCTTTAATTCATCTGCAAGACAACCAAATCGTAGATGAGCCTTAAAATAACTCTGCCATTCTTCAGCTAGACAACGTGCTTGCCAGAGAATACGCTCTGCAGATGCGAACTTATATGTTTTATTTAAGACGCGTTGATAAATTCTATTTGATGTTGAGATGGCAGGTAAATCTAATGAAAACCGATGGGAAAATCCACTGTTAACAACTTCTTTTTGTGGTAAGACATCCAAAAGATGACTAGTTTGATTGTCTTCTAAAACATAAACTGCTTGAACTGTGACGTGTGTTTTAGTGGCAATACGCGTTTGATGAGCAATCAATAAACTAATATCCAAGGCTGTGTGACTTTTAGGAGAACTATCATAACCAACAATTAAGTTGACTGATTTGACAGATGTAGCTGATTCCCAATCAGGTGTTGATTGTCCCCAAAGCAACACCATTTGTTCAATCAAATCATCTCTACCGAGCGCGTTTTGCAAACGCATTAACATTGGTTTGATATTCACAGCTTTTACTTCCCTGCAATGAAACAAACTACGAAGGAGAAGGAGTTTAATCAGTTTTGGATTTTGTCACTTTTTTGTTGTTGTTCCAAGCGATCGCTAATCACTCCTATAATCTAGCATCTATGAAGAAAACCTCAATCAAAATATGAACGCAGCCAAAATGTCAAGGCTTTTTACAGCCATCTATAGAGTTCAGTTGTGGGTTAATACCATTTCTTTAAACGCTTACACTTTACGATGTCTCATACTCCTTTAACAAGGGGGTAAGGTGGAATTTAATGTGTTGTCAATTGAAGGAAAATTAGTATCAAGTGAGAAAAGTTTGTCGTCAAATTTGCCACAAATATGAGTTACCTAATTCACTGTTTATGCCGCGATATTTGATACAGTGAAATCTACTCATCTGAGGTGAAGTTTTGCTCTAAGAAATTCAAAGCATAGTTGCGCAATTCATAATATTCCTTAGAGTCTCGCATTTGGGAGCGATCGCGTGGATGGGGAAATGGTACTTCTAGAATTTCCCCTATATTTGCAGCCGGGCCGTTAGTCATTAATACAATGCGATCGGACATATAAATAGCCTCATCTACATCATGGGTAATCATCATTACCGCTTGTCGGTGTCGTTCCCAAATATCTAAAACTTGCCGTTGTAATTTTCCACGAGTGAGAGCATCTAATGCGCCAAAAGGTTCATCCATGAGTAACATTTTCGGACGAATTGCCAAAGCTCTAGCAATACCTACTCGCTGCTTCATTCCTCCGGAAATTTCATCGGGATATTTATCAGCTGCTGCTGTTAAGTTCACCATTGCTAAATGTTCATTAACAATGCTAATTTTTTCTGTGCGAGTAGCATTTTTGAGAACTTCATCTACAGCCAAACGGATATTTTCCTTTACGGTTAGCCAAGGCAGCAACGAATAGTGCTGAAACACCATCATTCTTTCTGCACCGGGTTTGCGAATTTCTTTACCATCAAGTCTTACTGAACCAGAAGTTGCTTTTTCTAAACCAGCTACAATCTTTAAAAGTGTGGATTTACCACAACCAGAGTGGCCGATTACAGAAATAAATTCATCCTCTCCCACTGACAGATTCACACCATCCAAAACCACAAATTTTCCATCGTCATTATTGTTTGGATAAGCCTTGACTAAATTTTCAATTTCTAGGAATGGAGTAGTGTGTGAGGTTTTTTCGTTAATATTCATTGAGAAGGAAGTAGATTTAGTCATGGTAATTTTTGGGGTTAAGAATATTTTTGACATAGTTTTGTGCGAACTAATTAAGACATATAGAAACGAATGGGAGCATTAGCTCTAATCTCAAAACTTTTGAGATACCCTATTGGATCGCTAGGGTCAAAACCTTTGTTGTCGATAAATACTTCTGGAGGCTCCACTTTGTAGTCATCTTTGGGACACTCAATGCCCATTTCCGCAGCAATCTCGCGATATAAATCGGTTCTCCAACCTTTTTGAGCCAGCATTTCGGCATTTTTAGGAAATTCATTAATTTGCCCCCACCGTGCGGCTTGTGTCATCAACCAAATACTTTCGGAACTCCATAAAAATGTAGAGTGTTCATTTGGTTGTTTGGGAACATTGTCGGGAATATCGTAGAAAATAGTGGTATCAGCAGCTTTCACGGTGCGGTTTTTGCCATCCCAGCCACCATAGTTGTAGTTACCGAAAATTGCAGGGCCTGTAAATTTTGTAACTGGAGCACCAGGATTTTTGGGTTTTGCTCCTGTGAATGAGCGATCTGTAATTAGTTCGGCAACTTCTTGACGGTTTTCAGGCTGACTGCAATATTGACAAGCTTCAATCATCGCCTTCACAAGGGAGCGATAGGTTTTTGGGTAGTTGTCGATAAAAGATTGCATTACCCCCAGTAGTCGATCTGGGTGTCCTTGCCAGACTTCTTTTCCTTGAGCAAAGGTAAAGCCGATGCCTTCGTTACCTGTAATTGCGCGTGTATTCCAAGGTTCTGCCACCATATAGGCTTGCATCGCGCCAATCCGCACATTAGTTACCATTTGCGGTGGGGGAACAATGATAACGCGAAACTCCTTCAGGGGATCGACACCCGCAGCAGCAGAAATATAGCGAACAAAGTACTCGTATATGGCAGAACTTAGTACCACTGCCCAAACTTTGCCTTCAGGCGGTTGCTTGCTAAAGTAGTTTCTAAAATCACGCCCGAAAGCTTCCAAAGCGCGATCGCCATATTTTTGTTTGTACTCGTACCAAGGACGCAGCCCAAAATCCCACATGGCTTTGTTCATAGTCATAGCGTTACCATGCCGATGAATCGTCATCGCCGCGCACAAGGGAGCGTGACGCGCACCTTCTGCACCAATTCTGGCATTGGTGACAGCACCGGATACCACAGGCGAAGCATCAAGACGACCAAAAATCAAGCCATCACGGGAAGTTGCCCAGCTTGCTTCTCGATTGAGTTTGACATTTAACCCATATTTGCGAAAAAAACCTTTTTTCCAGGCGATCGCAAATGGCGCACAGTCATTGACAGGAACATACCCAACGGTAATATCTGGTTTTTCCAACTGTTGTGGTTTTACTAGTGGTTCGACTGCTAAAGCTTCTTCAGTCAATCCTCTAGCGCCAGTATTCCCAGTGATGGCACAGGAAGATAACGTCATTCCGCCTGCGGTTGCTCCTATTGCTTTGATGAAGTCTCGTCTAGTCCAATAATTGCAATTAGTATCACTCATGGTGTTGCTTCAGCACTGGCGAATTTACGAAAAGGCGCACTTTTGCAAAGCTAGAGTGCGTCTGGGATGTTGGTATGAGCAAAATAGGGGATTGGGAATCGGGAAGAGGACGCGGAAACCCTCTGACACAAAGACGCGGAGAATCGTGCTTGATGTTCTTGCTCCTTGTCTCCCCCTCCCCGTGTCCTCTTCCTAGCCCCTATCTAATTTGCAGTTCTGGGGCGATGGGTTACTAATTCTTGTATTTTGCCTACAGCATAATCAAGTAATAACCCAGTTAAGCCAATCACCAGTACGGCTAAAAATACTGAACTTAGATTTAAACGGCTCCATTCATCCCAAACAAAAAAGCCGATACCAATACCGCCTGTCAACATTTCCACGGCAACAATTACTAGCCAAGCAATCCCTAAGCTAATTCGCAAACCCGTAAAAATATAAGGCAAACTTGCAGGCAAGATAATTTTTGCAATCTGCCGCCAACGAGGCATTTCTAGTACCCGTGCTACGTCTAAATAATCTTTGGGAACGCTAGAAACTCCCAAAGCAGTGTTAATAATAGTGGGCCATAAAGAGGTGATAAAAATTACAAAAATTGCCGAAGGATCTGCCAAGTTGAATATAGCCAGAGCAATAGGTAACCAAGCCAGTGGCGACACCGGTTTAAAAATCTGAATGATGGGATTGAGAGCTAGCATTGCATTTTTTGACATTCCAATCAAAAATCCCGCGGGAATTGCTACAACAGCACCGAGCAGAAATCCAAGCAACACTCGTCGCAAGCTTGCTAGCAATAACCAACCAATACCTAAGTTACCTGGCCCTCTTTGATAGAACGGATTTAGAATGTAATCTAAATTAGCAATTAGCGCTTCAGGTGGAGTGGGCATTAATTCATGGTTAACAAGGGCAACCACCCACCACAACACAATAATCCCCAAAAATCCAAGGGCAGGTAGTAATACCACATCCCTAAAAATTACAGGTTTTGCCTTTTTCCAGGCTACTTGCCCAGCTACTGCGGCGATCGCAGCCAAATTTAGTTGTGCCATGTTGCAACCTCAACACAGTTTCACTGCAGGTACAAAAATCTGAGCAGTACCAGCCAAGGATACTGATGAGGTTTAAACACTAAAAAATGCTGCCTCTTCAGTCTCCTCTCAGTGCCTACGAAGTTAGCTGACGGGCTAGGGTTGAGAGATACCCTTCTCTAGAAGGATGAAATCATAAAGTGTGAAGGATTAAGACTTAACTAATATTTTTTGCCTTCTGCCTTCTGCCTTTTGCTTTCTACCTTTCTTTAGAGATACGCCCCAAAATTTGGTTCCTCCGCTCTGGCGTTAGCATTGTGCTTCGCTAGATTAGGCTGACTTACTCTACTTAATAGCCCAGAGTAACATATGCTTCTCGATTTGTATATCCGTCTTAAGATTAACCAAAAGCTTTTGTCTGACTGTTCATTCATCATAATATATAACTAAAGAGCGATCGCCTAATTATTGGATTATGACTCACTTAGGGTTATCTAGAGAGCGATCCCAAATCATTAGCAGTCATTATGATCACAAGTTTATAAATATTTGGAGTTGTTAGATTTAAAAAATATTCAGTTAATGTCACGATATAAAAACAATCAAATACTGTTTGATGAGCAAAATTTAATTGTATCTAAATATACGAGAAATCCTTTAGCCTGCTCAGACTCCAGTTAATTTTTAGAAAGATTTGGCAGCACTGTAGAGCCAAAATAAATTGTTGAAGCGATCGCAAATTGATGGAGCAAAAGTGCGATCGCATACTCAGTCAGTTCAAGCTAGTATTTGTTCTCTAGCTGCTAAAAGCATCCTTGATGTTCTCAACGGTGCGTTCAACAGCATTTTTTGTGTTGTCTACTGCTTTTTGAGTGCGAGCTGCATCTTCCTCCGCTCTTTTGTGGATTAGAGCCGCATCATCTTTTGCTCTGCGTTCGAGTAAATTATCACCCTCTGTTGCGCGATCAACTTTAGAGGCATTGCTTCTCGCAGCTTCCTCAACTTTATCTGCTGTATCTCGAATGAAATTCTTAGCACGCCCAGCATCTTCTCTGGTTTTCTCTTTAATCTGATCTCCTGCGTCTTTAGATGCAATCAAGTTTGCAGCAGGATTAGCCATTGCTGTGTTGTCAGAGAAAAATGCACCTTGCCAAACAAAGGCGATCGCCATTAAACAGAACAGAGTTGCAGCTACCCAACGTCCTACAGTTGAAAGCCCTTTTAGAAAATAATTTAGTTTCACAGAATACAATCTCCATAAGATTTAGCATCCTATTTTTACTTCATCTGGCTCATCAGCCAAATCGTTCCCTAGATAGAGGTTCTTGTGTCATAAGTTGTTAGTTAAATTCACTATTTTGATAGATTGAACGGAGAAAAAGTGTTTTGATATATTGAATTCAGTAAAAATGCGATTATAAGCATTCAGACAGTTTAACTGAACGCTAAACTACAAGCCCAAACAGTCGCATACAAAGGTATAAAAACATCCCGTCTTCAGAGTCAGACAGCATTGTGTATCTCACAAGCAAGTGTTAATTTTGTGCATTTGTACCTGTAGTGTTCACAAGAGTCTCTAAGATGCAAAAATCGTCAATGTCGCTCTGAGATTGCACATGACAAACACTAAAATTCTTACTTCTAAAGTCAAAATTTCCAATGGTGATTTACAAATAGATGCTTACCTAGCTCAACCAGCAGACGAAAGAACTTTTCCAGCTGTAATTGTGATTCAAGAAATTTTTGGGGTAAACAGTCATATTCGTGATGTAACGGAGCGTTTGGCTAAGGAGGGGTATATAGCGATCGCACCAGCAATTTTTCAACGTCTTGCTCCCGGTTTTGAAACAGGGTACACCCCTGATGATATCCAAATTGGTTTTCAATATGCCCAACAGACTAAAGCAGATGAGATATTAAGTGATATCCAAGCCACTATTGATTATTTAAAGACTTTGCCCAACCTCAAAGCAGATGCGATCGCATCCATCGGTTTCTGTTTTGGCGGACATATTGTCTATCTTGCAGCTACATTACCTGAGATTAAAGCGGCAGCTTCCTTCTATGGAGGTGGAATTGCAACTTATACACCTGGTGGTGGTGCGCCTACTATTACTCGTACTTCTGATATTAAAGGTACTATTTATGCCTTCTTCGGCACGCAAGATGACTTAATTCCACTCGAACAAACACAAGAAATTGAAGCAGAGTTAAAGAAACATCATATTCCCCATCGTGTTTTTCGCTACAAAACAGGACATGGCTTTTTTTGTGATGAACGTTCTAGCTTCAGCCCAGAAGCTGCTAATGATGCTTGGAAAAAAGTTTTGGAACTATTCCAAAGCCATCTTCAAACTACCTAACCAATGTAGGACTTACGTAAAATTCCTCTAAAATCCTCTTTCCTCTGTGTTCTCTGCGTTCTCTATGGTTTATTGTTCCATAGACTCGTGCGTAAGTCCTGTAATTCTCAAATTGATGGTTTCTAAGCCAATATCTGATTCATGAAAATCTATTAATTTTTCAGTCAGTAAAACTCACAAAAATTTCTACTTTCCCTTTAGGATCTAAACCTAAATATTGAGCGCGAACTGTAGTCCCTGACTTTACACTTAGCATCGGAGTAATGCTTCCTAAAGAAAGCAATTCGCCTTTTTTTAAAGACTTACCTTGTGTTTTTAGAGTATCCTTCAGCCAAAGTACAGCTTGCAAAGGATGCCCTAAAATAGCTTGGCTTTCTCCTACTGCTAACTGTTTTCCAGTTCCATCAAAAATGACCAATTTTATCTTTCCCAAACGCTCTTGCCATGCCTGCGTTGGTGTTAGGGGAATTGGTTCACCTAAGATTCCTAATCTTGCACCAGCATTAATTGCTACTAAACTAGAAGCATTTAGTCTGACATCTTTTGCATACACGATGTCTGGAAGCTCAATAAAAGGGATAACTACATCCAAGGCTGCTAGTGCTGCTTGCGGAGTAGTCGCTGTATTAATTGCCTCACTTTTGACTCTAACAATTAAATCTCCTTCGAGTCTGGGTTGACTGCCAAATTTAGCAGGAACAGTTGCTCCCGTTTTGAGGAGCATTTTCTCCAACAGTACCCCGGATACAGGATGGGAAACTTGGAAGCGTTTTTGGATAGTTGGATTAGTAAGTGCGGCTTTGTAACCAACAACTTTTCCTAAATTAGGGATAAGAATTTGAACGAATTTATTTTGTACCTTTAAAGCTTGTGCTTGTGAAATATTAGCTGTATTTACTGCTATTGTTTGTTTGTTTAGATAACTATTTGCTAATTGCCGAGCTAATGTTTGCTCATCAAATTGAGTGATACTTGTAGGGCGAGAAGTAAATTGTGAATTGGTTTTCGCTACAAAACAGGCTTGAAGAAAAATAGATGAATTCCATAGTAGGGCAGTTAACAACCAAGGTTTGAGTTGTTGGTTCATAGTTAGGTAGCCGTGAATGGGCAAGATTCAAAGGCGATCGCGCAATTTATCAAGTATGAGCTTGGCATGTGTAACCCAGTCAGGAAACTCTGGTAGCAGCGCATATACCCAGACGATAGCGTGTAGTTGCCGCAGTTTGTAGTATGGCTCCAGTATCTCAGGTTCAGGGATATTCCGATAGGCTGCCTTTCCCTCGTCGCTAAGATTAATTAAATCCCAAGCAATGGAACCTGTGCAGGTATCCTCAAAATCATTCCACAGTAGCCCCTGTGCAGTAGGAAGCAAATTTAAAGAATGTGCATCACCATGCAGTGGCTGCCACGAACCGACTGGATTGCTTAACTGAGGAAGCAGCAGATCGTAAGTTTCTTGTAGTAACATGAGGTCACTTGCAGTCAGGATATTGCCAATACGCTTAAGACGCTCAAGTCCGCGTGGAATATCATTAAGTGGTGCTGTCAAAAGCGGCAGTTCACTAGGGTAATCGCGCAGAATGTCGTGTAACTCAGCAAGCATTCGTCCAGTCACCACAGCCCCCGGTACCTCATCAGACACTGGTTGAACGTAGCGCCAGAATGTCATCGCCAGACCGTCGCAATTATGCGGCCCTGGTGGTAAGATGTCGCTGGGTGCTACTACCGGAGCGCCTTGTGCTGCAAGAAATTCGGTAACCGAGACTTCACGCGCCAACCAAGAAGCGATCGGCGAACGTAGCACAGGGGTAATGGTACTCACACGGGCGACGACTGGCGCAGGTTGCAGGTGGACTCGCACAGAATAAGCATTAGCCAGCACACGGGGATTGTCAACAGTTATGCCGTAAGCAGAAGCAACAGACATTGATGCTGCTACTGCACGGGCAGTGAGTGAGGAACGATCTGGTTCTTCGTAGAGTGACACAATAGCAACTTCTTCGCTTGTAGAGTCTGGACACATAGAGACAAAATATTTTTCTCTATTGTAATACATAATACTACATATATAATTTGAGAACTAAGCAGCTAATTAAAGATTGCGATGCAGCATTATGCTCCTACAGGTGTTGAACAGCTCTGGATGCTGACTCTATTCCCGTAAACTTTCGCTTGCCAAGAGCGATCGCTCATTAACCTATTTGTATGGAGCGACTACTAGTACTAGACCGTAGTACCATTAAAGAGGAATACTAACCAGCTTTCGCTAAAGAACGGACTGTCAAGATTTTATCTACACGTAAAACCTCTACAGCAGAAATTGGTACAATAATTACTGCGATGGATTCCCCGATCGCATTAAAAACTTCTAGCACGCATCCATCTTCACCACCATGAGGATGAGAGACAAAATCAACTAGCGTTGCAATATCTCCTGCTTTTAGCTCATACTCTGATAGGTCACGCGTTAAAGCAACTTCCTGATATAACTCCAGCCTCATGTCAAGACTCCTTGCGAGGTTTAAGCGTCACAAACTGAAACTTGCCGTCAATCTGTCGTTGTAACCAAATTGTAACAACCAATAGACTCACTCCATTTCCACCGATTAGCTCTCCTTCAACCCGCCACAAGACTCCATACTCATCACTTCTATCTTCGATAGCTTCAACCGTTTCAGCAAGTAACTGGATGGCTGCTCGCAATGCTTCTGGGTTTTCTTGGGTGAATCCAGCCTGCGCCAAAAATTTTGACTTATCGTTCCTAGCTTTTTGTACAAGCAAATAGCGCGTTATTTGATCATCGGCAATTATTGCATCAGCAGGAATCCTCACACTGGAACCTCTACACCTTTTTGAGACTTATTATCCAACATGAGGTAAAAGCTTTGGCTTGGTAGCGAACACTCACGATCTCACCTACTGTCTTGCTGCCTTAGCTGCCATAAGCTTGTTGTACAAAGCAGGATCGGTGATTTGTAGTGGTTGGGGCATAGCATCAAATGCCGCTTCCTCGTCTGCCAGATAAGCATCAATCTCAGGGCGATTGGCTAGATAAAAGGCGATCAATCCATAAACCTGTTCAAGTGTCAGCAAGGGAAAAGACTGGACAATGCTTTCAGGCGATAATTCTTTTCGGAAAGCATAAACAACCGAGTCAAGGGAAATCCGAGTTCCTGCAACCCAATAAGCATCGCTGCGATGCTCTACATAAGATTTAGGGGCTACAACTGGCATACATTTGTCTCGACTCTAACTACCTCTCATCATAGACCGATTCTGATAGAGTCAGCGATCGCTTGTTCGGTTCAAGGCTAACTGAAGCCGCTACCAGCAGTCCAATGATTTATACAAAATTCAGTATTTCTGCTATATCAATTGATTATGCAGATAAATGTTTTTAGTATGCTATTTGAGCGACTTGACAGCCAAAGTATAAAGGCAGTAGTTTTTGCTGAAAATCAAGCATTCTCTCAACAGTATCACTCTGTTGGAACAGAATTAATTATGTTACAAACAGCAAGATCATAAGCGAAAAGGCTCTGCTCACCGCTCCAACGTGTTGTTCAACCACTGGCGCTACCCGAAGTATCTACCTACACAATCCACGTGCCGTTACAAGATAAACCGCAAACGTTCCCAACCAATGGCTACTCGAATAATGTTTGTTTGCAACCTCTACTAATCCATGCTGACGATGTAAAAAAGCGATAGAATGGAGCGTATTGAGCCGAGAATCATTAGCGGGTAATCGAGAAATAATGCCCTCAAGCATCCAGGCTCGACTAAGGTTTAGACCTCGAAAATGAGATTGTAAGTAGTCATTGGGATTAGCGACTTGTGCAGGTTGCAAATAATGTTCTGATTCTTCCGTGAGTAATTCTGGAAGAAAATCGGTCAGCCAGTTTGCGAAATCTTTCGGCTTGAGAATGCGGCGCATCAAATCAGCTTCTGCAAGACAGGGAGAGACAAAATCATAGCCCAATGGTTCAAAATGAAATGGGTAGTTGCGATTATGCAGATAAAATTTTTGCGCCTTGTTTTCGATCAAGTTAGCAAAATCCTTATTTCCCCTACTCCGTGCCCAATCGAGTGCCAAACTGAGCGGAAATGCAGTCTGGAAGTGTCCTCCCGTGCGATCGGGAAGTTCGAGCCTTTGAAGCCAGCGATGAAAGTTATTGGCAATCAACATTTCCAACGGTTCCAATACAGCCAGCCATTCTTTCGCCTGGGAATCATCCCATTCATACAATTCTGTCGCAAGTTGCAACAGCCATGAAAACCCGTAAGGACACTCGAAGAAGGGACATCGATGCAAATGGGCAACTTCTCCTTGAATCTTTTCGGAAGTAAGGGTTTGTGTTAGTGCTTCCCTTGCAGTTTTCTGAAACTCAGCATCAGGAAAATAACGTGCTAACCGTGCAAGTAACCAGTGTCCATGTACGGCTGAATGCCAATCCAAGCAACCATAAAACGCTGGTGTTAATTCGCGTGGTGGCTTAATATCCTCATCGCTTTCAAACCAGAAAATGTTGTTGTGCGGATACTCTTGACGGATGCAATTTAGCACTAATTGAACAAACTTCGTTGCGATCGCTGCGTCAATCTCCATTGCTTCAAGTTGCATGATTTCTCAGCATTAGGTTTGCAACTCCCTTTTTTAGGGCGATCATCACCACTGTACACCTTCAAACTACATCCCCACCAACCAAAACGAAGCGGTTGTACTGCTTAATTACACGGAAAATTTCTGTACAAACAATCCTAGTTAAAGGAGCTATAAGGAAAATTCCGTATATCCCTCCTAAATTACACGCTCTTTTTTCCAACCACTTCACACCAAGTCTGAGCAAAAAACCCATCTGGATGCCGACTCCATTCCCGTAAACTTTCACTCATTGCCAACAGCGATGCTTGCCCATCAACCCATCCTTTTTCTATAGCTTGCTCAATCTCTGCTGAGGCTTCTATTCTTAAGGCTAAATATTCGGCAGGCAAACTCAATGGCTCGTAGCATTCATAAGTAGCGGTGGCTTTAATGTTGATAAATCCCGCTTGTCGCAATAAAGCGCATAACTCTCTACCAATACAGGGATTACCACCATTCTGCTCCTGAAGAAACTTGCAATAAGCCATTGCTCGATCCAATACTGGTGTTGTTGGCGTCATCAAAAATCCTCCCCAATCTGGGCTACGAACCCCAATTATGCCCCCTGGTTTGAGAACTCGCCACAGTTCCCGTAAAGCCTGCAAAGGTTCCTGGAGATGCTCGAAAACAGCATGAGTAAACACAGCATCAAAGGTATTCTCTGCAAAGAGTAAGGTATAAATATTTGCGGTAATAAAATTAACATTACTGATTTCTTGTTTTTTGGCATTATCCCAGGCAAGCTCGATTTGAGAAACTGCTTGGTCAATTGCTGTGACTGTACCAGGAGCGATCGCACTTGCTAAACCTAGAGTAATCGTACCAGGGCCGCAACCACAATCTAATATATGCATTCCTGGACGCAGATAGGGAAGGAAGAAGGCGGCATGAGATACGGCTGTGCGCTGCGCCATAAAGTTTACGGCATTGGCAGAATAGCCTGGTGTGTAATTTTCCGGCATTTTTTTCACTCCTGAAAGCTTTTGTATGAGCATCATAGGTAGAAAATTTTAAGATGTCTAATATATATTTGTGATTAATTAAAACTTTTAAAATATCAAATCTATGGAACTGCGACATCTGCGTTACTTTATTGCTGTAGCGGAGGAATTACACTTCAGTCGAGCGGCGGAACGACTGCACATAGCGCAACCACCTTTAAGTCAGCAAATTCAACAACTGGAAGCGGAATTAGGAGTGGAATTATTTGATCGCAAAACTAAGCGTCAAGTACAACTAACAGAGGCAGGAAGAGTATTTTTGCGTGAAGCTTATCAACTTTTAGCCCAACTTGAGGAGGCGATTGAGTTAACCCGTAGTACGGGTAGGGGAGAAAGAGGACAATTACGGGTAGGGTTTATCAGTTCTGTTACTTATAATGTTCTGCCCCCTATCCTAGAAGCTTTTCATCAACAGTTTCCAGAGGTGGAATTGAGATTGCAGGAGTTAACAACAACAGAACAGGAACACGCTTTATGCAATCATCGCATCCAAGTTGGCTTTGCACATTTGCCTTTGGAAGATGACAGCCTTTGTTGGGAGTGCATTCAGCAAGAAAATCTTGTTGTTGCTTTACCTGCAAACCATCCTTTAGCAAAACAAGAACAGATAGCAGTGCGATCGCTTGCCGAAGAACGGTTTATTTTGTTTCCCCGTCATTTGGGAATTGGACTTTATGACAAGATTATTGCTGTGTGCAAGCAAGGTAACTTTACACCAAAAGTTGCACAAGAAGCTATCCAAATGCAAACAATCATTGGACTAGTTTCTGCCGGGATGGGGATTGCTATTGTGCCGTCTTCTTTGCAAAATCTCCAACGAACAGGTGTAGTGTATCGATCGATCGCCCAAGTAACACCCTTAGTAGAAACAGCGATAGTCTGGCAACCAGAGGCAGAAACACCAGTGATGCGACAATTTCTCAAAGTTGTCAGGGGTGTTTGCAATCTATCAATTCCTACAGGTGAATGAGCGATCGCTTATCTTCTCACTATGAAATTATAGTAATATTTATGACAGTAGTAATTTACCATTGGAATAAATAAGCAAATCTTAAAGCCAAGCAAAATGAAAGGCGCTTCAGCGCCTTTTTAGTGGATGAGATAGCCTCAAATGCCTTTCTTAGCTTTGACTCACCATCATTTTAAAACCGTTGGTGAGGAGAGAAGATGGTATAGTAAAGCGATGGATCTATGCGGTCTGTGAAGGGGCGGTATAAATACTGCTCTCTGATGTTATCTGTTCTATATTCTTCAGAGGCGTTGTCTTCTGGTGGGACAGTAGGGGCAGGTTTAATTAGATCAGCCAATTTTGACCATGCAATTGAGAAAGGGTTTTGTAGATATTTTTTAACCAGTGATTTGTTTTCATACTCTGACATATCTACAAGTAATTCATCCGTATTCCTCAACATATGAATTCTCCTTTGCACAATAGAGTGCGATAAAAATGTTGTTCATTTTGTACATCAATTCTTGTGGGCAGACATTTTCACCAGTTGCTTTATTTCTCAGTTAAATACAAATACAATCAGTTCATCCACATTTCCGGTTAAAGAGACGATTGTTAGTCCTAAATTAAGATGAAATAGGACTAAAATGAAGCTCGAACATTTTGAAATTATCTGCGCTGGGCTAGTTATATCTGTAATTTCATATGTTGATTTAACTATAGACAGCGAATATCCAGAAGTTGTAAAGAATTTATAACAAGAGTTGTTTAGTTTGTAAGATCCCCGACTTCTCTAAGAAGCTGGGGATCTGGGTTTTTAGAGATTTACGTAATGTTACAAATGTGAGGATAAAAACTAGTATTAGGTACATACGCTGTAACTATTTATTACTTAATTGCAGAGGAATACGACCTCTGATTATCGCAGCTATAAACATAGAAACACCAAGGATTATTCCTAAGAGATCATTTATAAAGTAAAAGTAATTGTTAAGTAGTTCAGTTAAGTAGGGTGTGTTACGGCTATCCAAGGTTTTGAGAGTTTAAGAGAATAAGAACTAGCCGTGACGCACCACAATCCTGCAATGCGTTACGAACTACTGAACTGGCGTATCAAGGCTAAAAGGATGCATTAAAACTCTTGCACTGATTCTAGTTTCAAAGAAATCAACCACAGATGGACACAGATATACACAGATAAAATCGGTGTTTATCGGTGTCTATCTGTGGTTGTAATTAACTTAGATCGTGATTGCTGATTGCAAATATCCAGCATCTTGACACTCTAGATTTGATGTAGAGAGCAAAAACGATATTGTCAAGAATTGTTAGATTAGACTTTACATCATTCTTCCACCCAAACAAGTTTAATTCTGCTCCAAAACAGAGTAATGACCAATTATTTCCGCTCCAATATCAATGCAATGGCTAGTTATATCCCCGGTGAGCAACCCAAACGGGGTACGCAAATTATCAAACTCAATAGCAACGAGAATCCCTATCCTCCCTCTCCGGCGGCACTAGCTGTGCTACAGAACATTGATGGGGAATGGTTGCGGCGATATCCACAACCGTTTGGGGAGGATTTCCGGCAAGCCGCGAGCAAAGTTTTGGGAGTTCCCAGTGATTGGATTATTGTGGGGAATGGCAGTGACGAATTGTTGAACTTGGTGATTCGAGCCTGTACGGAACCTGGGCGGAAGGTAGTCTATCCGGTGCCTACCTACGTGTTATACCAGACATTAGCAGGAATGCAGGCTGCGGATGTTGTTGAAATTCCCCACAACGAAGACTATAGCTTACCCCTGAAAGAACTGATTGCGGTTAATGGTGCTGTAACATTTATTGCTTCCCCCAATAGTCCTTCGGGGCATGTGGTGCCAATTGAGGAACTGCGAGAACTAGCAACTCAGTTATCTGGGGTTTTGGTAATTGACGAAGCATACGTAGATTTTGCCGAAGAAGATGCATTAGCTTTGGTTCAGGAATACGAAAATGTAATTGCGATTCGGACACTTTCTAAGGGCTACTCATTAGCTGGATTGCGGTTGGGGTTTGGGGTAGCGAATCCGAAGCTGCTGGATGGATTGTTTAAGGTGAAGGATAGCTATAATATCGATGCGATCGCTTGTGCAGTTGGGGCAGCTGCGATCGCCGATCAAAAATATAAAAATACTTGTGTAGCCAAGATTAAAGCATCGCGAACTCAGCTAGCAACAGATTTAAGAAAATTAGGTTTTCGTGTTTGGGATTCTCAAACCAATTTTTTGTTGGCACAGCCACCAAAGGGGAATGCAGAATATCTCTATCAAAAGCTGAAGGAAAGCTTGATTTTAGTACGTTACTTTCAGCAACCAGGATTGGATGATAAATTACGCATCACTGTTGGTACTGATGAGCAGAATCAAGTCTTAGTGAAGGCACTGAGCCAATTTCTTGATGGTGGAGCGGGATAAAAAGGTAATTTTATTGTAAAAATACTACCTTCACCTAATTTACTTTGTACGTTCAAACTGCCGTTATGTGCTTGAACAATTGCTTGGGCGATCGCTAAACCTAAACCAGAACCGCCAGTAGTGCGAGAGCGATCGCTCATGACTCGATAGAAGCGATTAAAAACGCGAGAAAGTTCTTGCTGGGGAATACCAATACCTGTATCTTCAACTTGAATCACCGCATAATTGTCACTGCGATCTAAAATCACAGTTACTATTCCTTGTGGTGGCGTGTATTGAATTCCATTGACGATTAAGTTAGAAATTAGACGATAAAGCTGCTCGCTATTACCTACAACATTTAAAGGTTGATGCACCCGGATAGAAGATGTGAGTGTGATTTTCGCAGCCAATGCCATTGCGGCAAATTCCTCAATTAAGTCGCTGACAATTTCATTTAAACAACAAATTTCTTGTCGTGTTTTTAGCGATTGTCTGTCTAAGCGAGCCAGCAATAACAAATCTGCAACTAAAGTAGTCAGCCGCTGATTTTGACGCAGTATAGTTTGTAAAATATCCCGCGCTTCTGTTTCATCTAGTTGCGGCATCAAAAGAGCTGATTCTACAGTCGCACCTGTTGCAGCTAAAGGAGTTCGTAATTCATGAGCTGCATCCGCCGTGAATTGTTGAATTTGTCTGTAGGATTGATAAATCGGTTGCATTGCTAATCCTGCTAACCACCAACTAGCGATCGCAATCAGAGCCATGGCGATCGGCAATCCCAACGCTAAAATTAATTTCACAGCATCTAGATATTCACTAAAGTCTTTCAGACTTCGCCCAACTTGGATATAGCCCCAATTTTTATTGTCTTGAGTGTGTAGTACAAAAGAAATTTGATGGTAAAGATTGCCTTTGTTATCTGTTAGAGTTTGCCAAGATTCAGGATTAAAAACTGAGGATAGCCCTTGGGGATTGCTTCCTGCTACGGCAATCAAACGCCCTGAATTATCAAAAAAACGTACATAGTAGTAGCCTTGGCTAATGGCATTCAAAATATGGCGTTTAGAACTCGATTTTTCTGGAGTGCAGCTTTTACCAATCACACAAATATCTGGTAAAAGCTGCTGAATTACTGGTTCTAAGTTTCCAGGTTGTTGTAGTTTCAGTTCAATCGTGTCATGGAGAGTTCCCGCCACCGACTCTAGTTCTCGATCTAAAGTCATCCAATGAGCATGGGATATCGCTTCGTAAACACCAAATCCGCACAGGCTTAAAATTAAAGCCATGATGATCGCATACCATAAAGCTAAACGAAGGCGGGTATTTTGAAACAGTTTATTTTGATTCATCGGTAAGATTGAGACGATACCCCATGCCATGCAACGTTTCAATTGGGTTGCCACAACCACTATTTGCTAATTTACGGCGCAGTAAACGTACTTGCGCTGCTACTACATTACTAACAGGTTCTGCACTTACTTCCCAAAGTTGATTGCGAATTTGTTCTGTGGTAACAATTTGATTTGGGTGCTTCATCAAATACTCTAGTAACTGAAATTCCTTATTAGTTAGGGGTATTAGCTGTTTGTCTGGATCGGCATGGTGACTTGTAACGGTACTATTGCCGTAATCGAGAGTTAGGTTGCCAACAGTTAATTCCTGCGGTTGAAAGTGAGGCGATCGCCTCTGTAACGCCCGCAATCGCGCTAGTAATTCTGCCATCCCAAATGGCTTTACTAAGTAGTCATCTGCACCCGCATCCAGCCCAGTAACTTTATCTTCCATTCTGTCTTTAGCTGTTAGCATCAAAACAGGCAAGGGATTTTTATTTTTACGTAGCTTCTGACATAACTCCAATCCTGATATTCCTGGTAACATCCAATCAACAATAGCTAGCGTATATTGCGCCCAGCTATTTTCTAAATAAGCCCAAGCATCAGTACCATCAGTTACCCAGTCAACCACATACTTTTCTTGATTTAAAACTCGCTTAATTGCAGCACCTAAATCCGGCTCATCTTCTACAAGTAGCACCCTCATAAAAAATTGCTCTAAACCAAACAAATCATTGTTGACTTTATCTAGCAGCAGGCTGATACCAAGCTTGATACCATTGCCGCATCTGGGCAATTTCAGCCGTTTGTGTTTTAATCATAGATTGAGCTAAGTTGCGAAGTTCAGGGCGTGTACCACTCTTAATCATCATCTGTGCCATCATCACAGCCATCTGGTGATGGGGAATCATTTGGCTGATAAATTCTCGATCAAAATCTGGAGCATTTTTCAAGGCTTCTAAATCTACATCCATGCCCCTCATGTCATGATGCATGGGCATTTTCATTCCCATACCAGACATTGAGGTAGCAGGCACTTCTTTGCCGTACCATGCTTTGTACCAAGTTCGCATTTGTTGAATTTCACGGGCTTGCTCTGTTTTAATAGCTTGAGCTAGTTTTTTTGTTTCTAGATGTTTAGCACGCGTTAAAGCTAGATTAGCCATCTCCACTGCTTGCTGATGGTGGGGAATCATCATTTCAATGAAATGTTGATCGACTGCACCCATCATCATCCCTCTTTGCCGAAGGGTAGTTTGAGTAGATGGGTGATGAGTATTATGTTGTGAATTTGGGGACTGAGCTTGCGTGTTATTTATTATTAATAATTCTACGAGAGTACTACTGCTCAATAATCCTATCAGACTATAAATCAAATTTCTGCTTTTCATCTCTTCACCTTTTTTAAAGACTGAAGACTAAATATTTTGTTTCTATCATGAACGTTAACTACATATTGTGAGCAACTTGTGAGGAAATAGTTCTATTTCTCTCTAATTTTGTTCTTTACTACTTAACTTTAATTGTCAACTCTCTACTCAAATGGAGAGTCTAATCATAGCAACAAAACTTTACTTATTAGGCTTGATCTATTGGAGTTATTCCTTTTACAAAAGCCCATATTATTAGTTTTTCATTCACGAATGAAATCAAGATGAAATATTATTTGTTTACAATGCGATCGCAAAGAAAACTACTCTTAAAATTAAAATAGATTTTTAGGCATTGCAGAATAGAAGTACCTTGAAACTCTTACTCTTGCTCTTACTCTCTGCGCCTACCCTCCGGGAAGCCGCCTTTCGGGCGTCTAACGCGTCTGGTGCGTGAGATAAATTCAATTCCAGATTCAGCAACGCCAATTTTTATATATTATTGATTGAAGCTAAAACGACCATCTATCTTTTTACCACCAACATCGGCAGTAACTTTCACTTGATACTGTCCAGTTGCTTTTTCTGATAACAAGCCTGTGTAGTGTTTACCGCTAGCATCATAATTGAAAGGGACATTCTTTTGTTTGCCATCAGGTAGCTGAACTTGAGCTGTTACTTTAGCGTTAGGAACTGTTTCGTGATTGTCTCCTCTAAGCAGATACAAATCCATATGAGTTCCATTCGCATCTTTTTCAGGTACAAATTCTAAATGATAAGCTCCTGTTTCTACAACTTGACCGCCTTTTGATGCACCATGTTCGTTATTTATTTTAGCTGTAGGTGAAGCAGAAGCGGTTGGCGATCCAGAACTGGAATTAGAGGTTACTGAAGTATTTTTATCTGTACTAGCAGTTTGATTGCTGTTACTACAAGCGCCTAAAAAAATTAGTCCAACACTTGCCAAGAGTACAAAACTGAAATTCAGATATTGCATTAAATAATTCTTCATCTGAACAATTTAATTTTAATTTAGATAAGGTGAACCACAGTTTTTAGCAAAAAATCTGGAAACTCGAACTTAGTAATTTTGATACTCTTTAAAAACTTCCACTTCACCTTTTTTATCAAACGCTACAATTGAAAACGGCTGTTTTCTATTACCTGATTCCATCCCTGGCGTTCCTACAAGCATCCCCGGTACGGCTAAACCTACAAACTTGGGCTTTTGTTTGAGAAAACGTTTAATATCATCGGCAGGGATGTGTCCTTCCATCACATAGCCATCAATAATTGCCGTATGACAAGATGCTAAATCTTGAGGCAAGTTGTACTTTTGCTTAATTGCCTCCATCTCGTCAGTTTTAATATCTGCTTTAATTTTAAACCCGTGCTTTTGCATATGCTCAATCCAGGCTCCACAGCAGCCACAAGCCGGACTGCGATAAACTGTAATTTCTCGCTTATCTGAGTAAGGTTCAGTTTCTTTATGCCAGATACTTGTGGTGGAAATTAATTGAGAATTGCTGGCTACTGTTTGTAAATTATTGCTCAATTTAACATTATCTGCTTTGCTCACCTCAGCAACTGTTGCATAAGAAGTGACTAAAATTCCAGTAGTAATTATTATTGCGATAAAAGGGCGAGAGAATTTATTCATCCAGTTAGATAAATGTTTTTTCATTGTCAAAATCCTACACTAATTTTTTGTGAATAATGATGATTTGATATTGCTCATATTTCCAAACTAGTTCTTCGAGTTTAAACTCTCCAGTAAATGGAGAATCAACTCAATTATTGCTAATGATTTTAATATCTGGTACTGAGTACATCAGGCACAATTTTACAATAGATTTTCATTTAAAAATATTGATTTGTGTGATATTTTTAAACGCAAAGGGACGCTGAGGGAAGCGCAGAGGAACGCTGAGGGAAATAAATTTTAAGATATGAGATGGTCAATTTAGGATAGTTGTTTTGGCATTAACAACTTGCCAAACTTGGCGTATAAAGCAGGTAAAACTAATAATGTTAAAGCAGTAGAAGTAAACAACCCGCCCAGTACTACCACTGCCAAAGGTTGCAAAATTTCCTTACCCGCACCCGTACCAATGACTAGAGGAACCATTCCCAAAGCGGAGGTGAGAGCCGTCATTAAAATAGCTACCAAGCGCTCCATCGATCCCTCAAAAATTACTTCCCGTAAAGTCATCCCCTGCGCCAGCTTGTTGTTGTAATTGTCTACTAGCAGCAAGCCGTTGCGTGTCGCTACGCCAAAAAGGGTGATAAAGCCGACTAATGAAGCTACGGAGACGATTCCACCTGCGATCGCAATCGAAAATATTCCCCCTACTACTGCCAGAGGTAAGTTAATCATAATCATCAACATCGCTGCAACAGAATTGACGGCAAAGTACATTAATATACTAATGATGACAATTGCCAGTCCTCCAAATACCAGTAAATTATGAGTAGCTCGTTGTTCTGATTCAAACTGACCGCCGTATTGAATAAAGTAACCTGTGGGTAGTTTTACTGAGTTTTTGACTTGGGCTTGAATTTCATCTACTACAGAACCTAAATCTCGACCTGATACGTTTGCAGACACTACAATGAGGCGAGAAACATTTTCCCGGTTAATTGTGTTGGGGCCAGTTCCGTAGTCTATACTGGCGACTTGAGCGAGAGGAATTTTTTGACCTGTAGGAGTATCTACTAGTAAGTTGCGGATAATATCTAAGTTATTGCGAGCATCTTCTTTTAACCAAACCACCAAGTCAAACAATTGCTGCTCTTTGAGAACCTGAGATACTACTCTGCCATTGAGAGCAGTTTCTACCATCTCAGTCAAATTACCGACAGTTAAGCCATAGCGAGCTGCTGCTTCTCGGTTAAAATTAATTTGCAACTGTTTAATTGGGACTTGGGGTTCGAGTTGTAAGTCTACAAGCCCGGAAATATTACTTACTGCTGTTTGAACTTCTGCCCCCAAACGGCGTAATTCTTCCAAATCGGGACCGAAAATTTTGATTGCGATCGCACTCCTCACGCCAGATAAAACTTCATCCATGCGGTGAGAAATAAAACCGCCGATATTCGGTGCAACTCCGGGTATTTTCGCAAATTCGGCTCGTAGTTTCTCAATACTTCCTTCCCTATCTTTCAATCCCTCTGTACTCAGTTCTACATCTAAATGTCCTAAGTTAACTCCACCTGCATCTGCATCACCAGGAGCGCGTCCAGATCTTAACTGCACTGATTTAAATCGTTTATCATTTTTGAGAGCATCCTGCATCACAAATCCAACTTGATTGGTTGCTTCTAGGGAACTGCCTGGATAAAGCAGAACTGCGTTTACTAACGAAGGTTCTTGGAACTCAGGCAAAAATACTCGCCCCAAACTTGGGAGAATAACCAAAGATGCTACTAAAGATGCCCCCGCCACCGCCAAAATAATTGTAGGGAAGCGAATCGAAAAATGTAACATTGGTCGATAAAATCTTTGCGATAAAGCACTCACCCAAGTGTCATCCGCAGGTAAGCGTCTATTTGCTAATAAAATCGCGCACAACGCAGGGGAAAGGGTCATTGCTACAAAAGTAGAAGCAAAAATTGACACTAAGTAGGCAACTCCCATCGGTGCAAATATCCGACCTTCCACGCCTGTCAGTGAGAAAATCGGCGCAAAGACAACGGCAATAATTATAGTAGAAAAAATTACACTAACTCTGACTTCTACTGAAGTATCATAGACAACTTTGAAGGGATGTACTGGATTGCTTGCTGCTTGGTTCTTGCGCAAACCTCGGTAGCAATTTTCCATATCGACGATAGAGTCATCGACTACCGAACCAATGGCTACAGCTAAACCCCCTAGTGTCATAGTATTAATACCTTGACCAAACCAGCCCAAAATCATCATCCCAATTAAAACTGACAAAGGAATGGCACTAAGGGTAATAACTGCGGTGCGCCAGTTCATCAAAAACATCAGCAGGATAATCGAAACGATGATAGTACCATCACGTAGAGAACTGGTAACATTTTCAATCGCTGCATCAATAAAATTATTTTGGCGAAAAGTTTCTATAACTTTGACATCTTTGGGCAAACCAGCTTTTACCTCTTCCATTGCCCTTTCGATCGCTCGTGTGACAGTCGGAGTATCATATTGGGGTTGCTTGTTAACCATCACTACGATCGCCCTTTGACCGTTTAAACTGCCATCTCCACGCTTGAGGGCTGCACCAATGCGCACATCAGCAATATCTTTGAGTAGAATCGGCGTACCATTGCGAGCTGCGATCGCGGAATTTCCCAGTTGCTCAATTGAATCTATACGCCCTACTCCACGAATCACAATTTCTTGATCGGGATTAATCAAAAAGCCACCCGCAGCATTAACATTTGCACCTCTGGCTGCTGCTGTTACTTCTTCGAGGGTGACATTAAAAGCCTTGAGCTTGGCTGGATCGACTAAAACCTGATACTGGCGAACATCACCACCATAGGCAATCACCTGAGAAACACCCGGTACAGCTAGCAGTCGGTTGGTAATATCTCGATCAACCAAACGCCGCACTTCCATCATTGGAGTTGTTTCGGTAGTGAAAGCATATTGCACAACCGTACCAATAGGAGAAGAAATCGGGGAAATTTGCGGGTTTTCCACACCTTCTGGTAGTTTTTGCAGCGCCTGTTGCAACCGTTCTGTCACTAATTGCCGCGCTTGATAAACATTAGTTCCCCATTTAAAAATCACCTTCACAACAGAAATACCAACTGCTGAGGAAGAACGCACCGTTTCTACTCCTGGCGTACCATTAACTGCACTTTCTATTGGTAAAGTAATTAAAGACTCGACTTCTTCCGGAGCAAGTCCTGGAGCTTCGGTTTGAATTTCTACTTGGGGTGGGGCAAAATCAGGAAAGACATCTAGGGGCATCTGGGTAAGGTTATACACACCCAAAAAGGTAACAACAATAGCTCCTAGCACCACTATCCAACGTTGGACAATCGACCACTTGAGAATAGCATTTAACATATTTAGTTCAATTTAAGATAGTGCCTATCGGTGTTTATCGGTGTCCATCTGTGGTCGAATTTTTGGAAATGTGATGAGTTTCTGTATCACGAGCAGAAGTATCTAACTCCGACGAACTGCCTATTAGTACTAGCTGCTGCGACTGATTGCGACGACTTGTGATGTAAACACCAGCCATGAAAGCAATGGTAGCGATCACACCTCCTCCACCTACTCCTAGCAACCACAGCGGTACTGGTAAGCTAGATGTTTTAACTTCAGTTGCCTGTGCAGGAGTTTCTTTTGTTGTATCTGTTGTCTTAGCACCACCCCGCAATGATTGTGCATAAAGTTGGGGCGCACGCTGAGTAACTATTAAATCTCCCTCAAATAAACCAGTCTTTACCTCAATTAAGTCTCCGGAAGTTTGCCCTAAGCTGACTTCAATCGGTTGGTAAGCATTACCATTTTGCACGTAGACAGTTTTTTTACCATTTACATCAACTACAGCTGAACTAGGAATCACCAACTGAGCGTCTGATGCTTGATTTGTCATAACTTCAAGCTCTGCAAACATTCCCGGTTTGAGTTGCCCACCTATATTATTAATTTCTGCTTGTACTGATACAACTCGCGTTTCTGCTTCTACTACTGCACCAATTCGGGAAATTCGTCCAGAAAAGGTACGCTCAGGCATACTAGCAACTTTTAGCCTAATTCTCTGACCAGTTCTTACCTTATCTAAATCTTTTTCATAAATATTAGCTGTAGCAAAAACTCGACTATCATTCACGATTGTCATGAGCTTGCCACCTGCATCCTCAAAGGATTGACCGATAGTTATTTCTCTGTCAGCAACTTTACCGGAAATCGGAGCCGTTACCGTCACTAGTCCCTTCGCATTAGCGCTATTTCCCAATTGTTGCAGGCGCGTTTCATAAGTAGTATTGCTGAGACTTATACGTTTTTTTGCTACTTCCACCCCTGCTTGAGCGCGTTTGAGTTGATTTTCTGCCTCGATGACATCGCGGCGACTATTGGCTTTGGTTAGTTCGGCTTTTGCTTGGGCTAATTGAGTTTGGGATTCAAGGGCATTGCGACGAGGCAAAGCACCAGCATCGGTTAACTGCTTGTCTTTGTCATACTTTTCTTGGGCAAATGAGACTTGGCTTTGGGCTTGAGCAATTTCAGAGTCAGCTATTTGTTGATAGCGATCGTAGTTTTGTTGAGCTAATCTTAAGTCTGCTTGTGCTTGTTGTAAGTCAGCTTGAGCTTGTGCTAGTTTTTCTTGTGATTCAACTCGCAGTGTCACTAAATCAGGGCTAGTTAAAACAGCAAGGGGTTGACCTTTTTTTACTGATACACCAGGTTCTACCAATAATTCAACTACTTTCGCTCCAGAAATAGGAGTTGTTACTTCTACTTTTTGGTTGGGGAGAGTTTCAATTTGCCCGGTGGTTTTAATGCCAACTGCGAGGCGCTGACGTTTGACTGGCTCAATTTTAATTCCCAACCGTTGCGCTGTTTGGGCATCAACTTTAATTGAGTTAGTAGTTGGAGTGGCTTGGTTTCCTTGATGAAATTCATCTCCATGCCCGGCGTGTGCCATAACAATTGTGGGAGTTGCTAGTAACAGCAGGCTTGCTAATGTACCAGAAACACAACTAATTAATATAGGTGGTTGGGAACGCACAGAGTTAGACATCGCGCTTCAAAATTCCTTGAATACAGAGAGAAACGCCCACAGGCTGGAAGCCTGAGGCTACACAAACAAAGCCCATCTCCATGGGCTGTAATTCTTACAGGCTGCCTCCGCAGCCTTTGTCCGTATAGCGACACCCTTCTAGGGTGTTAGATTTTGGCAAAGGTATTGGATTTAAAAATACTCTTCTACTAATGTTTCACTGAGAAATGAAATTAAGATGAAATTGAGTTGCGATCACTCTCAAAATCACTCTAGAACTCAATACACTTCACTCAAGCCTACAGGCTAAAACCTGAGACTATCAGAACTAAGCCTGCAAAGGCAGGCTTTGTCTGTGTAGCGGCACCATTTAAGGTGTCGGCTATATGCTTGGTTTTACTGGTTGTACCAAGCTTTTCTCCACTGCTTCATTTGGTTAATCTCTGCATCTTGCGAACTGATAATATTTTGAGCCAATTTCTTAATTTCAGAACGCTGAGACTTTTGTAAGGTATCTTTAGCCATAGTCACAGCAGCTTCATGGTGAGGAATCATTGCATTGATAAAGCGCAAGTCAAATTCTTGATCGGCAGCACCCAAGTTTGTACTCATCATCATGTCTTTTATTTGCTGTGATGACATTTCTACCGTCTTTCTTTGTTGGGTATCGTAAGCCATTGGTTTATTTCCAACGTTGGGATACCAGGCTGTGCGCCACTGTTTCATCTGAGTAATTTCTTGGTTCTGGGCTTTGATGATTTCGTCGGCTAGCTTTTTGATTTCAGGGCGTTTGGATTTTTGCTGTGCTTCCTGTGCCATTTCTACTGCTCCCTGATGATGGGGAATCATTGCATCAATAAAGTACAAATCATAATTAGCATCAGCCGGGCCTAAATCCATTACCATGTTATGGTTCATACCATGACCATGATGCATACTGTCATGATTCATATGTTGCCTGCCGCTAGCATCAGTGGCAGTCGTAGTAGTGTTGGGTATCTGGCTTTGGTTTTGGGAAGCAGTTGTAGAACAGGCTGTTAATACACCGCCTGTTAGAGATGCGATCGCTACAGAAGCAAATGCAAGAAATCCAGTTTTCCAAGAAATAGTTTGCATAGGCTTAACATCCATACTCAGAACTTTCCTTCTCCATTTTGAAATCTCCAGTTAACTGGAGTGTCAACTGCAATGTTCTATTAGAATAGCTGTCTTGAAAAAAGGAGCTAGGAACTAGAGGCTAGGGGCTAGAGAAAAGATATTTTCATGACGAGCGTTGTGTGATTTATCTAGCTCGTTATTAGACACTAAATGCTTAGTGTTTCATACAAAAATGAAATTAAAATGAAATCTTAGTTTTTAGTGAATCTTTTCTCTTTGAACAATTTGAAATTATGATTGATTTTTTACTGTCTATAAATATCTTGAATTGTAAGAATCCTGACTTTTTAGATAAATCGGGGTTCTGTGTTTTAGTTTACGTATGTTGATTTACTTATGCATACAAAAATGAAATTGGCATGAAATTCCGGTTATTCTATCGGTAGAAATTTTATTACCCCATTAGTGAGAGGCAAACATACTTACAACTTTTTAAGGTGATGCTAAAGGCAATTTTGCCTGTCAACCTAAGCAATTGGAGAAGTTGAGATCATGGCTATACAACAACTCACTTTGAACCAAGTTAATCAAGGAATGCAGGAGTGCATTCAAAACTGCTTAGACTGCCATAGCATCTGCATGAATACGGTGACATACTGCTTACAAAAAGGCGGCAATCACGCAGAACAATCTCATATCCGGTTACTACTCGACTGCGCTGAAATTTGTGAAACTAGCGCTAATTTTATGCTTCGGACTTCTGAACTCCACACACGTACCTGCGGCGTTTGTGCTGAAGTGTGTGAGCGTTGCGCTCAAGATTGTGATCGCATGGGTGATGATGCTCAAATGAAAGCTTGCGCTGATATGTGCCGCCGTTGTGCTGAATCTTGTCGCCAAATGGCAATGGCAAGGGCATAAGTAGCCAACACCTTAAAAGGTGTGGCTATAAGACAAAGTCTGCAAAGGCAGGCTTGATTATAATAGCCTTAGACCTTTAGCTTGTAGGCTGAAGTGAACCTAGAACTACAATAAAACGCCTGGAACTTCAATTCCAGGCTTATAGTTCAAGTCAGTTTACACTGACTGAAAATCTTACTTAGTCAGTTTTAACTGACTTTAGCTTTTAGCCAAAAAATTTATTATTTCTTGGCGGACTTATCTTCAACTGATGTAATATTATGCCCCGAAAATTACTTAAATATTACCTGTGTTTATCTCACACCTACTTTCTGTTGACTCTTAGCAGCTGTAGCACCATTTTCTGATTTAATTTCTGCTGGTTGTAAATGAGCTTCTAAGAACCACAGTCGCTTGTCAATTGTGCGAGAAACTTCAGTATAAAGATCAGCTGTATCAGCATCACCTAACTCATCGGTTGTATCGATCGCTTCTCTAATGTGTTTAGCGTAGGATGCGAAGCGCTCTGCTAAAGCAGTGACGTGTTCCATGCTCTCTAAAATATCAGTTGGATATTCTGGCAATATGGAGCTAGCAGCTGCCATGCGAGCTGTACCGCAAGCATAGCCACCTAGAGCAGTGACTCTTTCCGCAACCATATCAATGTATTCTTCTAGTTCACCTGCCATTTCATCAAACATTTCATGCAGTTGATAGAAGTCGGCTCCTTTGACATTCCAGTGCGCCTGCTTTACTTGAGTTTTGAGATCTAAAGTCGCTGCCAGAGTTTGGTTGAGAAGTTCAACAATTTTGGTGCGTGCATCGGCAGGAAGATCGATGCGGCTTGGATAAAGGCGTGATGACAGTTTATTTGTGCTCATGGTTGTCACTCTCTTTTATGGAATCGATAAAACAAGTCTACAAATAGAAGACCATTGCGCGAAACTCTCTGGCGGCAGATGGTATTTTTCTCTTGCCGCTATAAAATAAATGCATTCTAGAAAAGAATTGTATTAGCAAGAGCGGGTTTAAATTGCTCAGTTTCGCTCAAGCTACAAATATTTAGAAGCGATCGCCTCCTTTGCACGATCGCTCTCAAGTCAATACAGCGTTTTGCAAGTACATGAGGTACACCCCTCCCTAAGCCTCCCCTTGGCAAGGGGAGCCAGTGCGGTGGACGGGTTAAGCGCGTTGTAGACGCCCAGAGGGCGGCTTCCCGCAGGGTAGCACCTGGCGTCACCTGGCGTCGGGTTAAGCGCGTTGTAGACGCCCGGAGGGCGGCTTTTCGCAGGGTAGCACCTGGCGTCACCTGGCGTGAGGGTGCGCTGTCTTCGCGGGTGGGGTATTTCTGTACCTCACGAAGTTGAAATCTGCTGTATTTTCTTAATTCTGCTTTTTTCTGGAAAGATTTCCGTAAAAACCAATTATAAGCTTGTAGCTCAATATCGAGCCTGATTTGGCTGATAAGCGTGTATTTACGAGGATAATCAACTTTATGAAACTTTACTATCGCGGCGCTAGCTACGAATACGATCCAACAAAATCTGCAAGCAATAGTGAATTTAAACCAGCTTCTGACATGATTTACCGTGGGATTGTTTATAGTGTCAATCCTAATCCTAAGCCGATGGATATTCTTGCAACACGAGTAACCCAGAAATTAATGTATCGAGGAGTTACTTACTTCGTAAATAAAGCTGTACACAGAGAAGTTACCGTAGTTACTCCACCAGTCAGCACTCCACAATTCACCACACCTTCACTCTTTGAGACTTAAAATCTTAACAACATTTTTTTGCCCTAGTGGTTTGCCAAACCAAGATAAATTTGTATGTCAGCTTTCAGTAATCTATATTTGCATGGTGAACCACTTGGGAAAACTAAAACGTTTAACAAATTTAAATATAGATTCAGATGCGGCAGCAGTGACTTTAGAGTTTCACCGAGTTGTTGACGGTGTGGAGCGTTTGGGGCGACAAAGTCAAATGTGGGATAGGCTGCCAAAGGGATGGAAGGTAGTTTCTGCAAACGTTTCATTTTTGCCAGCATAAATTTAAATACGAGAAAATCGCGGTTTGGCTAAATGTATAAAGTAGGCTAAGAGGTAACAGGAGAACGCTAGAATAATCGTTATTTGCGATTTTCGTAGATTGACCACATAAACCATGACAATGCATCCTACTCTCCAATATGCATTTGCTAACCGCTGCGCCCTCAAAGTTATCAGCGGTTTGAATAACTTTGACACCAACAGCGTTGCTGCCACCGTCAAAGCCGCACACTACGGTGGTGCTACTTTTATCGATATTGCTGCTGATCCAACCCTCATAAAATTAGCTAAAAGCTTGACAAATTTACCTATTTGTGTATCTGCGGTAGATCCAGAAAAGTTTGTTCAAGCTGTAGACAAGGGTGCAGATTTAATTGAAATCGGTAATTTCGATTCTTTTTATGCCCAAGGACGGAAATTTGAGGCGGAGGAAGTTTTAGCACTGACTTACCAAACCCGCGCTTTGCTACCAGAAATTACCTTATCTGTAACTGTTCCCCACATCCTGACACTGGATCGACAAGTACAGTTAGCAGAAGAATTAGTTAAAGCTGGTGCAGATATCATCCAAACCGAGGGTGGTACTAGCAGCAACCCAACTCACCCTGGCAGTTTGGGCTTAATTGAAAAAGCTGCTCCCACCTTAGCAGCTGCTTATGAAATTTCTCGTGCAGTTTCAGTACCAGTATTGTGTGCTTCTGGAATTTCTAGTGTCACCGCACCGTTGGCGATCGCTGCTGGTGCTGCTGGAGTTGGTGTTGGTTCTGCCATCAACCAACTCAATAGTGAAGTGGCAATGATTGCTGCTGTTCGCGGTTTAGTAGAAGCCCTGGCAACTTGTGTAGAGGTTAGAGACTTCATCAGTTAACAGAAAACAGTTAACAGTTATCAGGGCTATTGATGTTAACTGATAACTGGTAACTGAATACCCAATCTCTCTAACTCAAGCAATCCTTAAGGCTATAAATCACCTGATCTTGCTCTTCAAGAGAAAGTTCGGGGAACATGGGCAAGGAAAGAACCTCTTGTGAGGCTTGTTCTGCTATTGACAATTGTCCTGTTTGATATCCCAGGCTTGTATATACAGGCTGTAAATGCAAAGGACGAGGATAGTAAATCATTGTATTTACACCTCGTTCTTGGAGTTGAGAGCGTACCAAGTCACGTTTATCGTTCAGGACGCGAATTGTATACTGGTTCCAAACTCCTTCACCTCCAGCTAATTCCTGGGGTGCAATAATACCAGGAACTTGATTGATAAATTGATGATAGCGAGACGCGATCGCCTGTCGTTGCTGATTCCAAATATCCAGATAACGTAGTTTTATTTGTAGAATAGCCGCTTGGATTGCATCCAAACGGCTATTTATACCAATATCTTCATATATATAACGAGTTTTTTGACCATGCTCTTTGAGTATCCGTAACTTGGCAGCTATTTCTGGATCGTTTGTTGTGATCGCTCCACCATCGCCGCAACCACCGAGATTTTTGGTAGGGTAAAAGCTAAAACAACCGATATGTCCTATGCTACCTAACTTTTGCTGATCCCAGCTTGCTCCTGTTGATTGGGCGCAATCTTCAATGACGACAAGATTGTGAGCTTGAGCTATACCCATCAATACAGTCATATCCACAGGTTGTCCGAATAGATGAACTGGGATAATTGCCTTAGTATTAGGTGTAATTGCTGCGGCTACTTGCTGTAAATCCAAATTAAATGTAGTGGCATCAATATCAACAAATACAGGTTTTGCACCTACTGCACTAATGACTTCAGATGTAGCGATAAAAGTGAAAGGCGTTGTAATAACTTCATCACCCTTACCAATGTTAAAAGCTCTGAGTGCTAAATATAGTGCGTCAGTACCAGAATTACAGGCGACACATTCACTCACACCAGTATAAGCAGCAAACTTTTGTTCAAAGCCCTCTACTACTGAACCACCAATATAACGACCCGAAGCCAGAACATCCAATACAGCTGCACTCACTTCTGCTTCAATCGTGGTGTATTGCTGTTTAATATCAAACGCAGGAATGGAAATTTCACTTTTAATCATGAGTTCGTGATTTTATGTCAAAATAGAAGCCTATGCTGGATATTTGCTGATTGACTGTGAATCAAATAGCTACTGCTAAATGTTCTAATAGACTACCTCAAGAGTTTTACTACTGCTACTAGCAGAGTGGCAGAATTTACACCATCACATATCTGTCTTGAAAATAGGAGACAGGCTACAGGGGACAGGGTATAGGGTATAGGGAAAGAGATTTTTATGCTTGATGATGAAAAATTTTTCATTGGAAGTGTCTTGAAAAATTTGTCATAAATGATTTAGAAGCTCAGTGAAATTTTGCATTCTGATTCTTGGTAGGCTATTAATAACTGGCTAAAAGATAATCTCAACAAAAGAGCCAATATCTATGATTAAATTTTCTAGGATACTGGCAATTTCCACAAAAAATAGTTAGTTAGTAGGGGCGTATTTTGTTGATAATCTTTCCGTTTCAACTGATAATTTATCTTCTCAGCCCGCCCGTACAGTAGTTAGTAGTTAATCAAAAACTACTACCAAAATAATAACTAACAAAGTAAAAGATTTATGCAGAAACTAATTAATCTGGATTTTGTTGATTTGGTTAGTGCTACCGCATTAATAGTTATAACGATTGGTTTATCGGCTTGGGAAAGAATCGGACTAGAACTTAACTTAGTTTTGGCTGCTGGCAGAACCATCCTACAATTAGCAGTATTGGGATACGTTTTAGATTTCATCTTTGCTTTTGACAATGTCTGGGGTATTTTGGTGTTTCTAGGTGTATTGCTAACGATTACAGCTATCGTCGCACGAAATCGCATCACTCAAAAAATACCGCAAGTTTTACCTTTAGTGTGGGGTTCAATTTTAGTCAGTACAGTTTTAACGGTGGTTTACACCAATCTTGTAATTGTGCAACCAAATAGATGGTACGAACCACAGTATCTAATTCCCCTGGCTGGAATAGTCTTGGGTAATGCGATGAATGCAGCAGCGATCGCCGGAGAAAGGTTTGTCAGTGCTATGAATAATAACCAGGTAGAAATCGAAACTCATTTGAGTTTGGGTGCCACTCCAGAGCTTGCAGTGGCACGGTATCGTCAAGAGGCTATTCGCGCTGGCTTAATTCCCACGCTCAATCAAATGGCAATCATTGGCATGGTTACTATACCAGGGTTTGTCGCCGGACAACTGTTGAGTGAGGTAAGTGCTCTTGATGCCGTATCCTACCAAATTTTGTTTATGTTTGCGATCGCTTTTGCTAACTTGCTGACAATCATTTTATTAACAAAGGGACTGAGCCGTTTATTTTTTAACTCCGCCGCCCAGTTAATTAGATAGGGTTTTTCCACTTAACCTCCTGGCATATGGCTGTGAATTTGATTACCTTGGGCATCAAAGACAATCACTGCCAATTTTGCGTTATCACCAATTACCTCTAGAGCTTGCTGTAAACTTTGTAAGTGACTTGTAACAGTGGCAACATTATTTTGATCCCTTTGATTCAAGCTGATATTTAGTGCTTGTTCATATTCTGGAGTAATGCGGACAAGGATTTCTCGCTCTGTGACGCTAAAGGAACAGACTCGAATTTCGCCACCACAGGTTTTTTCTAAGTCGGCGCGGATCTGCTGTAAAAAGTTGGCAGCTTCGAGTTTTTCTTCTGCTTGGCTAAGGGAGTTTGAATAAGGTTCGATTAAACTTTGAGCTTGGTTGTAGTACAAACTATCTTGATTGATTTGCTTGACGATAGTTAAAGCCTGCTTCCAATGAGATACAGCCGCCTGCCATTGATTTTGTTTCTCGTTTTGTTTAGCGATTTTGGCAGCGTTAACGGCTTGCTGATAACTTTTGGCTGTTAATAGTTGTTTAGTGGCACGATCGCGTGCAGTTGCTAGTTTGGGTTTATATTCTACTAAAAGTTTTTGTGCTTCTGGATGTATAGAGCTAGATTGGGGAATGGAACTTAATATGTTAACTGCCATCTGCCAATTAGCTTGGACTTTTTGCAATTCTAATAACGATTTGGCTGTAGATTCCCGTTGTATTGTGGCGTAAGCTGTATCTTTTGCAGTTGCTAGTTGTTTGAGCCATTTTTCTTCCACAAGCAATTGCTGGTTCAGTGCTTGCAGTTTGGTGCGATAAACCGCTAATTTTGGTTGTACTAAGCTATATAGTTCATTATTGCCATTAATAGCCTCTAATGGCGCGATCGCCTGCCGCCATTGCTGCTGTCTAGTTCTTAATTCTTCAATACTTTTGGCTGGGGCTTGATTTTTTTGTATCGCAAATGAACCATTCTCAAAAGCCTTGACAACTTGAGTAATCATTTCTGAATGTGTAGATAGATTTGCTGCCAGTGTTTCTGCTTGTTGATGACGTGGCGACCAACTAGGAATAACCTCTAATTGTACACTTGCTGTCAAAAGTTGCTGTTGAATATTTGTCAATTCTTGCTCAGATTTAACGCTGCGGATTAATTGGCGCAATGAGTTTTGTAAATTTTGTGCAGTTTGTATTTCTTTACATTCAGAGATCACACAAGGGCGAGTCAACAAGTAAGCTCCCCCACCGAAACCTGCAATAGCGATCGCAAATACGCCTAACACAATAGTTTGGATTTGTCTTCTCTGTTTGAGCTTTGTATAGGAGGAAAAATCGGGCGCACCTGCCATTGGATCAAATTGCTCCTCCTGTTGTTGATCAACATCATCAACAGGAATATCTGTGATTGGAGGAAATTGCAGTTGTGTTGGCTTGGAATCAGGAGTACTGGAGAGTAACAACTGTTGATTTGGGTGGGAGTTGGAAGTAGAAATTGCTGGAGAACTTTCCATCTCATCTTTTTCTTGCAATATTTCTATTACTTCTACTTGTTCACTCGTAGATTCTTCTCTAATTTCCTGTGGATTAGCATTACTCCATATTAAGGAACGTTTCGTGTAAGGTAATTTCACTCCAGCTACTCTCAAAAAGAGTTCTACCTGCTGCTCCCGGTGGGTTGGTAGTGAATATAGTGCCTCCTCAAGCACCGCAAAAACAATTTCAGTATCAGGTGTTACAGCGTCTGGATGTTGAACCAAAATCAAGATCTGATCGTTTTTGACTGCACACTTTACTTGGAAGAAGTCACCAGAGGGAATTTCTGCCCGCAGCTGTTCTTGCAAAATTTGCGCTATAAATTGTAAATCTTCCTGTAGGACTGCTACTGTCATAAAACTACCCTGTTGATTTATATAGTTTGAATTTCTTTAAGTTTGTTAGAGCAGCTATTTTGATTTTTTTGAATGTAAAAATACAATTCAATCAACCATTGCTTATACCATTTCACTTTTTGAGTGATTCATATTCAACCCCTCCCAACCTCCCCTTAGTAAGGGGAGGTGCCGTAGGCGGTGGGGTACATCCATATCAGCCTTTTCGTGAAATAGTATTACAATGCAAATGACCAAATTTTTAACACACTTTTTGAGATTTCATCAAAAGCCAAAAGAGAAGTAAAAATATTTCTGCGAAGATTATTAAATATGACTAATTATTAACTGCAACGAACTTTTAAAATCAGCCCACAGGCTTTGTACGTGTAGCGACATCCTTAAGGGTGTCGGCTTTCTGCACCAGAAAAATCTGTATTCCCAAGTTTGGCACCTTCAAAATTAGCATTTGTCAAGTCAGCACCGCGAAAAGATGTCGCAAAAGAGCTTGTCATATCTTTAAAAGACTGCTTTAGGGAAATTATTAACAGCGCGATCGCTCCTAAAGCCATAACACTCCAAAACAATCCCCAAACAAAGTTTTGAGTGCTAAGGTAAGCGCTCGCTACCCCCACAAGTAAAAAAGTAAATCCGTATGCCGCTACTGCACCTGCAACTCCAATGCCAACAGCTACTAATCCTTTAGTAGAGTAAAAACCCACAATAGCCATTACTATCGCAACAAAAACCAACGTCATAACCGCACTTTGTGGATTCTTCAGCGTTGCAGCATTTCCGTGCAAATAAAATAAAACCAGTAATGCTGCTGATGTTGCCCCCGAAACTGCTGTAGCAATGCACTTGATGATATATCTGTTGTGAGTCATGCCTCTAATTGCCGAACTCACTCCTGCCAAATGTAAACTGAAGAACAAAGCCAGAGTATAAATCCAAGCTGGTTCGTCTGGAGTAACACCAACAGCACTAAAAATCAGTTGGCTAATAGCGTGAAATGTTGCGATCGCCACAAGCACTGCAACAGATGCTATAAAAATTAAATGCCCAAAAGTTTGACCAGCCTTAACTTGTTTGAAATTAGCTCCCTGCAATAAGGCATAACTAAAATCACAACCTCGAATATCTGAACCGCTAAAATCTGCACCAATCAAGTTTTGTCCCCGAAACGAACGATTTCGCAAATTTTGATGAGCAAAATTGAGAGGACTTTGATTTTTCATGATCAATCAAGTTAGTTCTCAGTGACATGGACGCAGAAATATCAGCTCTAGAATAAAAGGGCGATAAATACAAAGCCATAAATCAACACCAAAATCTGGATCACGGATGAGACGGATTTAAGGATGACACGGATGCAAAATCTGTATCATTTTAATAATCCGTGAAAAACAGTGATCAAGGCAATGAATAGCCTAAAATATGCCGAAATCACCCAAAAAGTTATCGGAGCTTCCTTTGAAGTCCATAAATTTTTAGGTAACGGCTTCCAAGAAGTCATCTACCAACGTGCCTTAGCCTACGAGATGCGTCAAGCAAAACTAGAATTTGCCCGCGAAATAGAACAACATATTTACTATAAAAACTTACCCAAACCTATCGGTACACGTAGAGCCGACTTTGTAGTTGAAAACAAAATTCTTGTAGAACTAAAAGCTGTCATTCAACTAGAAGATGTCCACTTAGCCCAAGCCCTCAACTATTTAAAAGCCTATAGATTAGAAGTTGGATTACTGATAAACTTTGGTAGCAAAAGCCTAACTTTCAAAAGGCTTGTAATGTAGAACACTGATGAGACAGGTTAAAAAATAACACCAAAAAACTTGCACAGCAGAGAAAGAATCTCATCAATAACTCATTTACTTCACTATCTACCCTATTTTCTTATCCGTGTCATCTAGTAATCCGTATCAATCTGCGATCCAGACAATGGGGAAAATGTGATGAACCAAGTCAATAAACACCCCACATCCTGCAACCCATGAAACAATATTTGTTAAGTGCTGGTACGAGCCTACTATTGTTACCATTGATACTATATAGTTCATTGCACTTCTTACGCCCACCCCAGACTGAGAAGGAGCAAGTATTGTTTCGTGGCATTGTCTATAAGCGCTATGCGCGTTTTACACCACGTCCCATAATTATCCATATTGTCAGTGTTGACTTAACTGTACCAGGAGTGAAACCTTTGGTTACTCCCGGAATGCCACTTGGCAGTGATAGAGAAACTAGCGCCAGCACAACTTCAGAATTTTTGCGTGAATTTAAACTCCAATTGGCAGTTAATGGTAGCTACTTCCATCATTTTGAGGAAAAAGCTCCTTGGCATTACTATCCTCGCAGTGGTGATCCTTCTCATCCTCTGGGTGAAGTTATCTCTAATGGATATCGCTATTCTAAAACAGAGGGTGGCTGGCGAGTTTTGTGTTTTTCTCAAAGCAACCGCGCCCAAATTTTCGATAGTGGCAAGTGTCCCATGGATACAATCCAAGCTATTGCAGGTAGTAAAATTTTGATTGAGCGCGGTAAGCCGAAAGTCAAGTTTCTCCAAGACTCCAATGACAAACCCTATCCGCGTATGGCTGTAGCTATAGATAAAGAAGGTAAAAAACTCTGGCTAATTACCGTTGATGGCAAACAGCCCCTTTACAGTGAAGGAGTAAAGATAAGCGAATTGACTGATATTGTTATGGATCTAGGTGCATATACAGCACTCAACCTAGATGGCGGTGGTTCGACTACGCTAGTGATGGCAACCAGGCAGGGAGCAAAAGTGTTAAATGCTCCAATACATACTAAATTACCTATGCGCGAGCGTCCAGTTGCTAATCATTTGGGTTTTTATGCTAATCCTCTGGATGGAGGAAACAAGGGAAAGTGAAGCTTCAAGAAGGGTTGAAGAGAACTCAGCATATCAAAGGTACAGTCAGTATCTTTTGTGACAACTGAGTTATTGCCTGATAAAAATTTTGCTTGTATAGAAAAAGTAATTTGTATTGAGCTAGCTAAATCATTATTACAAACCCTTCTGGGCAGCTGTCTTAGTATTGACCAACAGTTTAGACTAGAACCACAGGGTAAAAATTAAAGGAAATTATGATGAGCGATCGCGACTACACTCTAATCATCGATAAAAGCGGTAGTATGTCCACTCCCGACCAAGTGGGTGGTAAAAGTAGATGGGAGATTGCTCAAGAGTCTACTCTTGCCCTAGCAAGAAAATGTGAACAATTTGACCCTGATGGTATTACTATCTACGTATTTTCTGGTAGATTCAAACGCTACGATGATGTAACTTCAGCTAAAGTAGAACAAATATTTCGCGAAAATGATCCTGCTGGCACAACAAATTTGGCAGGTGTACTGCAAGATGCTACTAATAATTACTTCCAACGCAAAGCTGCTGGTAAAACTAAGCCAAATGGCGAAACAATTTTAGTAATTACCGATGGTGAACCTGATGATCGCAAGGCAGTATTTGAAGTCATCATTAATGCAACTCAAAAAATGGAACGTGATGAAGAATTGGGAATTTCACTTATTCAAGTAGGTTCTGATTCTCAAGCAACTAAGTTTCTCAAAGCTTTAGATGACCAAATGCAAAATGTTGGTGCAAAGTTTGATATCTGCGATACGGTAACTCTCGATGATATGGAAGAGATGAGCCTTTCAGAAATATTAATGAATGCGGTAACTGATTAATTTATTTCAGATTTTCAAGGTTTTGTCTCTTGACTCTTGACTCTTGATTGGAGAAATAATCAATGCTGGAAAATCGTGATTATACGCTAATTATCGATAAAAGTGGCAGCATGGCAACACCAGATCAAAAAGGTGGTAGAACCAGATGGATCACATCTCAAGAATCAACCTTTGCATTGGCAAGTAAATGTGAGCAATTAGATCCAGATGGGATTACTGTGTACGTTTTCTCTGGTAGATTCAAGCGCTATGAAAATGTGACATCAAGTAAAGTTTCACAAATTTTCCAAGAAAATGATCCTGCTGGTAGCACAGATTTGGCTGGAGTATTGAAACATGCAACTGATAGCTATTTTGAACGTAAAGCTGCTGGTCAAACTAAGCCAAATGGTGAAACTATATTAGTCGTTACTGATGGTGAGCCAGATGACCGTAAAGCAGTCATGAAAGTGATAATTGAAGCTTCTCGCCGTATGGAGCGTGATGAAGAGTTAGCTATTTCTTTTATTCAAGTTGGTACAGATCAACAAGCTACTCGCTTTTTGAAAGTATTAGACGATGAGCTACAAGGTGCTGGTGCAAAATTTGATATTTGTGACACCGTAACTATGGAAGATATGGAAGACATGAGTTTATCAGAAGTATTACTCAATGCAATTAATGATTAACTTTTCTTTTAAGAAACAAGGCAGAAGGCAGAGGAGCCACTGCGTTGGGCGGGTTTCCCGCCATAAAGGAGCGTAAGCGCCCTTGCAGGTTCGCCGCGTCGAGTGCGACTGGCGTCAAGTGGCGTGGCAGAAGTAAAGAGGATTTGAGATGGTACACCGCCTGTGGTGTGGCTCCTAATAAATTCAATTTCAAATAAAATTTGAACTTCAATTGTCACTATCACTTGACCAAATTGAGGAGGAATATTGGATTTATAATAATTTTGAGGATTTAATATGGATTCAATTGATAAGTTGTTAGCTGAACTGAAAGCTGAATATCAAGAAAGTAAACACGAACAGCAACATTTAAAGCCATCTCCAAGCACACAGTACACTCAATCGCCTCGAAAATCATCATCTTCGATAGATAATTTGTTGGCACAAGTCAAAGCTGATTTTCAGGAACGGGAGCAAGCTGACGAGTTAAGCAAACAGCAACAGCTAGAGCAGGAAAAGTTTCAGCAAGAACAAATTCAAGCAAAGCAATTGCAAGCTTTAAGAGAATTTGCTCAAGATTGGTTAGCAAAATTAGATCCATTCTCGCCAGAAGGGCTCTGGTTTGAAAGGTTTGCCGAGAGATATTCCTCAAAATTAGAGGCAGCAATAGACTACCTGAAAGATAACGAATTAATTCAGTAAAAGGCAGCAGGAAAGAAGGCTGAAGGACACGGAGATAAGGATCACGAATCACGATTACCCTTGTCTACCCACGCTAGTTGACGCCAGTCACCATAACGCACTTAACCCGCTTACGCTCCTTTATGCCAGAAACCCTTACTTTCGCTGAATTGCTACCAATGGATACGCCGCTCTGCGTCTACTCGTCTACACCAGTCATATATGCTCGTGTTGCCCTTTTTGATGTTCCGTTAGTCGCAAAGCGACACGCTTACGCCATCAGCGCAGCCATGCCCGCAGAACTTTACGCTAACGGCAGTAGACACCTAGACAGACGTAGTTGGGCTTTCCGTGGGGTAAGTAGCCGCTCCGACTTCTCTTTGCAGTGCTGGTTCACCACCGTACTAGCTCCTCCTCTTCAAGCTTTCCTAATCCCTAATCCCTCATTTTTTGCTTATGAGTTTTGAAGATCTCCCTAATCTCTGGGTTCCCTTGGTACTTCTGGGCTTAATTATCATTGCTGCTGTTTTTTTTATTCGCAGTTAGTGATATAGCATTTTTATATCCAAAAATCTATAGCTTTCTTCAGAGTGGCAATTATTCCCTAACCATTAGCCTCTAGTGCTTATTTTCAGATGAGGTATGGAAACTTTTCGGATTCAGCTTGCGATCGCAGAAAGTTAGTAAAAGCCCGATCGCAAATTTAGGAAGCGTGAACTTAATAACACATCTCCAAAACTTTTAAGTATTAATGGCTAATAAATCATGACTAATGATTAATTTCTCCTGTTGAGGGGTACAATAAATGCCGATTGTCTTCCAAAGTTTTAAAGCTTCATGATCTCCAGTAACGACTTTCGACCTGGTGTCTCAATTGTTTTAGATGGATCTGTATGGCGGGTAGTGGAATTCCTCCACGTCAAGCCAGGCAAAGGTTCCGCCTTTGTGCGGACAAAATTGAAAAATGTTCAGAGTGGGAGCGTAGTAGAAAGAACGTTCCGAGCCGGGGAAACTGTACCGCAAGCTACTCTAGAAAAAAGCACGATGCAGCATACCTATAAAGAGGGTGATGAATACGTCTTTATGGATATGGAAACCTACGAAGAAGGTAGATTGAGTGCAGCCCAGATTGGCGATCGCGTTAAATATCTTAAAGAAGGTATGGAAGCTAACGTCGTTCGTTGGGGCGATCAAGTACTAGAAGTAGAACTGCCTAACTCTGTGGTGTTAGAAGTAGTACAGACAGATCCTGGCGTCAAAGGCGATACTGCAACAGGAGGCAGTAAACCTGCAACCCTAGAAACTGGTGCTATTGTGATGGTTCCTCTGTTTATCACCCAGGGAGAACGTATTCGCATTGATACTCGTAACGATTCGTACTTGGGCAGGGAATAAGTTGTAACTCAGCAAAGATGGAAATCCTGATTTCCATCGCTAACGGGGATTTAACTCCCTGCCCCGTGTAATATATTAAACACTGCCCATAATTTTATCTACTACCTGTATTGTAATTATGAGGTTATAAAAGCTGTGCCATTAGACTTTAATGAAATTCGTCAGTTATTGACGACTATTGCACAAACTGACATTACAGAAGTAACGCTCAAAAGCGATGATTTTGAAATCACAGTACGTAAAGCTGCGATCGCCACTACAGGTGTTGGAGTAAGTACAGGATTGTCGTCTGTTTCGCCAATTGCACCCTCAACAACAGCGCCTCCAACCACAGAAGTAAGTCGTACCTACGAACCACCTACCAGCACAAGCACACCGCCGTCAGCCGCCCCATCACCGATTGAGCAAAAAAAATATCTAGAAGTCACTTCACCGATGGTGGGAACTTTTTACCGTGCCTCTGCTCCTGGTGAAGCACCGTTTGTAGAAGTAGGCGATCGCATCCGTAGCGGACAAACAGTGTGCATCATTGAAGCTATGAAGCTGATGAATGAAATCGAAGCTGAAGTATCCGGGCAAATCATTGAAATTCTCGTTCAAAATGGCGAACCTGTAGAATATGGTCAGCCTCTAATGCGAATTAATCCAGATTAAGTATTAATCTATATAAGGAATATCCGATTGTTAAAATTTTTCTGTTCATTTGTTCCGGGACAATCCTGATGAAACAAACGTTGCCTGTACCAACAGAAGTTGTACAACAAGTGGCTGAATATTTCGGCTTGTTGAGTGAGCCAATGCGCCTGCGGTTGTTACATTTATTGCGGGATGAAGAAAAATGCGTACAAGAATTGGTAGAGGCAACCCAAACGTCTCAGGCAAATGTATCAAAGCACCTGAAGGTAATGTGGCAAGCGGGAATTCTCAGCCGCCGCAGTGAGGGAACCTGTGCCTACTATCGGGTGGAAGATGAAATGATTTTTGAATTGTGCAATCGAGTTTGCGATCGCCTTGCCACCAGGTTAGAACAACAAGCCCGTAATTTTCGCGTCTTGAATGGCAAGCCCTAAGTCAGTAGATTAGTCATTAGTCATTAGTCATTAGTGTAAAAACCAAGGACAAATGACAGAGGACTAGTGACTAAAGCTGATAGTCTCGATCAAAACTTTCACGGGTAAGTGGCTGCTCTAACTCCACACCTTCACCACCTAGAACATCCAACTGTCTGCCATTGACATCAATGTAAACCTTGGCATTTGGATTTAAACTCGTAGCGGTGTAAACAACTTGCCCTATGCGACCCATCATAGAGGCGCTGCCACCCCCTTTGCTAAATTCTTCAGATAAATTGACGCGAACACTATCGTTTTCTACATCTACACCTAGCAATTTGGTGCCTGGTGGTATAGTGGTAGAGTTATTTCCCTGTGCAGTTCCTTCTAGCAAGCGTTGAAATGCTGCTTCTAAAAAGCGATCGGGCTGGTTGCGATTTGCTGCTACTTGAATTTGCTGGGGAACCAATTTAAAACTCGCACCAGTATCTTGCAGCCAATAGATTTGGGCTGTTTTTTCATTTCCGACTAGAGATTGAGTTGGCGTATTTGGTTGTTGAGATGGTACTGTCGATGGATTATTAGACGAGACGAACCAAGCTACACCTCCTCCTACTGCCACAATCGTTGCTGAGATAACAGCTATTAAACCTGAGGAAATACGGTTAGATCCTTGTTGTTGATTCATATTAACAACCTTCCTTAAGGCTCTTATATAGTATTTATAGAGGAGAAGTCTAGCTAACGACGGCACTCACGAACGGCGAGTTTCCAAGAACTTAGAAGATGGCTCAATCCTTAAAAACGCCGCAATCTCTAATTTTTTTGGCTTCATATCTAATTTTAGAATCCGTACCTGGAGTCCGTCACCTTCCAAGTTACGTAGATCCAATCTTTGATTAATGTTATTAACAACATTATTCAAAAATTGAGGCGGAAATTCCTCTCCATCAACTAACACAACTGGGTTAATCAGTTGAAACTGGCTCCCAGTAACTACACTCAATCCTGATTCCACCTTAATGGCTAGCTTTTTTTCCTGGTTTTCCTCCTGTAATTCTACTTGGAAAATCAGACGATTATTGGCTAAAATTTCTACCCTGGGATTGATAAAATTGTAGACTGGGGATGAATCAGATTCTGAAGAACCTCCTATATTAAACTTCTGTAGTCGGCTCAGAAATTCCGGTGACTGTAAAAGTTTGTTGATGTCTTCTTGATTTAAAACTAAACGCACACCAGCTTGTAAAGGTCGTTTAATTTTAGGTAGTTTTTGCCTAAAACTACTTGGATCTAATTCAATTTCATCAGTTTCCAATTCTAAAACAGCAATGCGGATATTCTGTTGTTTTAATTGCAAAGAACGTCCTGCAATTCGTATACTTTCTACTTTACCTTGTAGTAATTGATGGGTAGGAGCATTATCAACTCGCACTTGTAGTTGTTCTACTGTAGCTAGTTGTGAACGGATAACATTTTCAGCAGTGCTGTCAATTACCAGCCCCAAAGGAACTATTAAACCCAGCAAGCCTGATACGAGGATTGTCAGCAATTCCATACGTTTTGGGAATTAGAGTTAAGAAGGCAGGAGGCAGATGGTGAGGCTGCCTCCTGCCCTGCCTTTCTTTAATTTTTAGCCTCTATTGCTTGGATAATCCATTGCTTAATAGTAGACACTACTTCTGTAATTGGAATTTCTTGAGAATTATGGGTAGCGCGTTCAACTACTTCGACTTTGCCATTAGCGATCGCTCTCCCAGTGACAATCCTGTAAGGTATGCCGATTAAGTCAGCATCTTTAAATTTAACTCCCGCTCGTTCATTGCGGTCATCGAGTAGAGTTTCAATTCTGGCTTGATTTAATTCTGTGTAAAGTTTTTCGGCAATTTCTACTTGTTGAGCGTCGTTAATATTTGGAATTGTCACAATAGCATGATAAGGCGCGATCGCAACAGGCCAAATAATTCCATCTTTATCGTAGGATTGCTCTACTGCTGCTTGTGCCAGTCGGGAAACTCCCACACCATAACAACCCATGACTAGCGGTTTTTCTTCACCCTGTTCGTTGGTATAATTTGCTGCCATTACTTGGGAATATTCTGTCCCTAATTGGAAAATGTGACCAACTTCAATGCCGCGAGCGCTTTTTAAAGTTTGTTCTGGATTGTGGATTGCGCGATCGCCTGGTCTAGCTTTACGCACATCTACGATATCATCTGGTAGTTTAAATTGCTCGCCCCAGTTAGCACCAACTACGTGATAACCAGATTCATTTGAGCCTGTCACAAAGTTCTTTAAATCAGTTGCAGTTTTATCTACCAAGCGCAAAAACTTAGGCGCAATATCCTTGGCAGACTGAATATAATCATCTGCAACATCAGGGGCAATATAACCTAAAGGCAAGGGTTTAGCCGCCCATTTCTTCTGCGTATCTACATCTGGCACTGCTAACTTCAAAACTGTCTTCGCACCGTATTGGGAAGCCAACTTTGTCAATTCATTCTGTAACTTGACTTCATTAACTTCCTGATCCCCTCGGATACTCACCAATACCAAAACCGTAGTGGCATGATCATAAAGTGCCTGGTAGAGAACATTCTTAACTATTTGAGTCGGAGAACACTTCAAGAAAGCACAGAGTTTTTCAATTGTCTCTGTTCCCGGAGTTTCCCGTTTTTCATAACTTGTAAACGTTGAGGGTTCAGCATCCGCCGTTAAAGACACAGCTTTTTCCACATTGGCTGCATATTGTCCATCTTCGGTGTAGAGAACTTCATCTTCACCAGCTTCCGCCAACACCATAAATTCTGTAGAACCAGAACCACCAATAGCACCAGAATCTGCTTCTACAGCACGAAAAGCCAAACCAGAGCGCCGCAGCATATTACTGTAGGCTTGGTACATATCCTGATAAGTTTTTTTTAGGCTTTCTTCGTCTTCGTGGAACGAGTAGCCATCCTTCATGATAAATTCTCGTCCGCGCATCAATCCAAAGCGGGGACGAATTTCATCGCGGAACTTAGTTTGAATTTGATACAGATGTAGTGGTAGCTGACGGTAAGAGCGGATCAGATCACGAGCGATCGTTGTGATTACTTCCTCGTGAGTTGGCCCCAATGCTAATTCTTGCTCGCGCCGATCTACAAGGGCAAACATGATACCTTCTGCTTGAGTGTAAGTATCCCATCTGCCAGATTCACGCCATAGCTCGGCAGGTTGTAATTGGGGTAAGAGACACTCTTGCGCGCCCGTAGCATTCATCTCTTCCCTTACTATTTGGGAGACTTTTTGCAATACCCGCCACATCAGCGGGAGATAAGCATATATACCACTACCGATGCGACGAATATAACCTGCGCGGAGTAATAATTTATGACTGGGAATTTCTGCATCAGCAGGATCATCCCGGAGCGTAACAAATAACATTTGTGACAGTCGCATCGTTTGTCCCCTTTCCAGTTTCGCTAATCTCGAACTCAGTTAAAGTCTATATGAAGGTTGAAGTATGAAATAGGTATCAATAAAAACTTAAAATCCAGAATACCCTACGGGAAGCCGCCCGGAGGGCGTCTACAGAATTCAGAATATTCTGACTCTCGACTACTGTTTCCTTCATCCTTTTGAGGGCAGCCGCACCAGCGGTGTACCACCCGCTACAAATGAAACAAACAAATCAAATCCTCTTCCTTCTGCCTCCTGCCCTCTGCCTTCTGCCTTCTGCCTTATTTCTTAAGAGGAAACCACCTTGCCCGAAATAATTCATCAAGCACAGCCACCCCTGGAATTTATCCCGCCAGCATTCAAGCCTTGGTTTTTAGAAGCCGTTCATCTGTTGCTACCCACTTGGTTACGCTGGAAATCAGCAATTAGCCAAATTGAAGCAGATGACGTAGAAGTTTTGGTGGATCTCTATCGTCAATTTCAGGAGGGAAAGATCCGCTTTTTGATAGCATTTCGTCATCCTAAAACACAAGATCCATTTTGCCTGGGCTACTTGTTTTCCCAAATCGTGCCAAAGGTAGCACGACAGATGGGAGTATCCCTACAGCGCCCAATTCATGCCCATTTTATCTACGATCGCGGTATTCCTTTGTGGGCTGGCTCACATATTGGCTGGATCGCTTCTAGCCTGGGTGGCACGCCAATCCAACGCGGTAAGGCTGATTGGACGGGTTTGCGTTCAGCTCGTGATTTGTTTGCCAATGGGCGTTTCCCAATGGCAGCAGCGCCAGAAGGAGCCACAAATGGACTTTCGGAGCTAGTCAACCCACTCGAACCCGGAATCGCACAATTGGGCTTTTGGTGCGCTGAAGACTTGCAAAAAGCCGGACGAGATCAACAGGTACTCATTGTACCAATTAGCATCCAATACAGTTACATCGAAGCGCCTTGGAATGCGATCGCCAAACTGTTAAGTGAATTAGAAGCAGCTAGCGGTTTACCTGTCGATGCAAAAGCATACAACAATATTTCTCCAATAGAGTCGCTCTATCCTCGCCTGTTGCGGTTATCTGAACGCTTGCTATCTTTGATGGAACAATTTTACACGCGGTTCTACCATCAAAAACTGCCAGAAGTAAAAAATCAAACCGAAGATGCGAACGAGGTAATAGCCGCTCGTCTGTATGTGCTTTTAGATGTAGTTTTACAAGTAGCAGAGCAGTATTTTGATTTACAACCAAAAGGAAACTTTAGCGATCGCTGTCGGCGTGTCGAACAGGCTGGTTGGAATTATATTTTTAGAGAAGAATACAAAGATATCAAAGCACTATCACCATTAGAAAAAGCATTAGGCGATCGTGTTGCCGAAGAAGCCAATTTACGGATGTGGCATATGCGTTTAGTAGAAAGTTTTGTTGCTGTGACAGGCAAGTACGTGCGCGAAAAACCCACAGCAGAAAGATTTGCTGAGACAACTTCACTCATCCGAGATATGGTGACTCGGATTAAAGGCGGTAATCCATTTAAATCTCCGCCACTAGGTAAGCAACGGGCGAAAATTACTATAGGTGAGCCACTATCTGTTTCAGAAAGGTATCCGGTTTATAAAGGCAGTCGCCAAGGTGCCAGACAAGCTGTTGCCGACTTAACGAAAGATTTGCAGATGGCAATGGAAAGTTTAGTTGTGAAGGGAGAGTGAAAAGGAGCGATCGCTCAACATTCTAGACTCAGCATCAGAGAGTTTCTACACCTGAACAAATGATTTAGCACCGCTATACTCTATACCAGCAAATATGTATTTGACTAAAATTTGCATCAATTAATCTTTTGAATAATTGGATTAATCTTATTAATGTTGTATTATTTACTACACATATCTCCAGAGGTTTTTCTCTTTTCACTTCCACATATTTGGTACAAACATTACCAAGTTGGTCTGCATTGAGGCTAATAATTTTTCTATTTCCTAATAAGGATTCAATTGCTAACCCAATATGCTCAACAACAATTTTTAGTTGTTGCATATCTTCTTCAGTGAATTGGCGGGAGCGAAAAGTACCAACATGGAGAACGCCGTTGGCTTGGTATTTCAGCACCAATGGAACACCAAGCATTGAGCGGATTCCCTTGTTACGCAGAATCGGACTTACTACCTCTATTTTTGACAAGTCATCTACAATCATATACTTACCCTCAGCGGCGATTTTACCAGCAAAACCACAACTGAGAGGTATTCGAATATCTTCTAAAATTTCTTCTTCTAGCCCAATGGTGGCACATACAGCCAATTGCTGTCCATCAGATGTTGGCAAAAGAACTGTAACAGTGTCTACATCTATTAATATACGTATTTTTTCTAGCAATACACGCAGCAGATTTCCAAAAATCAAATCAATAGATACCGTGTTGTTAATACCAACGTGCTGGTAGTTTATCTGAGCAAATTGCTTCAGCTTGGTTAGTTCTGCACTCAGTAAAATGGAAAGATGAGTGCTATCTCTATAGATGTATTCCTGTTCTAGTTCCTTGCTATTATGACTTTTGACCATCACATCAAATAAACGCAAACCGTGATTACTGATAATCCTCAGTTTTCTGGCTTGAGTCTGGTTACTGTCACACTGAACTATGGCACGGAACAAGCAGCTAGTATTTTCTCCAATATAGCTTGCAAACTTCCGGAGTTCCTCTTCACTCATCTCAAGTACAATACAATTTGACGTGCTCTCACAGGTTTTCTCCTGATTGCGATTCTCCAAAATTGTTGTTAAGTGAGCTTGCATACACTTAGACTCATTTTCGTTGAGGGTGATGCAGTTAAGCCTATGAAGCAAGCGGCTTTGTTCAGAAAGCTCAGAAAGTGGAGTTGTTGATTTAGAGTAGTTATCTTGGTACTGATTTTTGTTTTGAAATAACAAACGGCGCAAGCTGAGAAGAAATTTATAAATAACCATTGCTAATCTATTTGAATTTGTTTCAAATTCTTAATTAAATAATTATGGTCTTTCTAAAGAATAGAAAGGTATCGTAATCAATAATACTTACTATATTTTTTAGATTTATTTAATATTAAAATATTTATTTTTATACCAGTTACTGTTACATCTGCACGCATCTATCCTATGGCAGGAATTTACTGATCATCCAAACTCAAATAAATATCCTGCGAATTGCGTTACTTTGGTAGCCATATACTTATTTATCGAACCATATCTTTGAATTTGTAGTGGTGCTTTAGCACCACTACGGGTTCATCTATTTTTCTTGTCTATCCACTGATCTGAAGTTTAGCTGTTGGGTTTTCTGATTTGGCAGTAAACTGAGCTTTCACACGATCTGCCAACCGAATTGCTAAAGCGACAATTGTGAGTGTAGGATTTGCGTATCCTCCTGTTGGGAAAACAGAGCTACCTGCGATAAATAAATTTGAGATACCGTGAACTTTAGAATTTGCATCAACAACACCCTGTTTAGGATCAATATGCATCCGTGTTGTTCCCATATTATGATGTGTGCTAAAAGATAGAACACTCGGAAGTTCTCCATCTGACTCAATCTGGAATTTACCTAATCCTGCACGAGCTATTTCTTCTGCCAAGATAGCTTGCGATCGCTTGATGCTGCAAATGTCTGTTTCGCTCCATCGATATATTAACTTTGCTTGAGGACAACCAAGCCTGTCAAGTTTATTACTAAGCGTCACTCGATTATCGGGGTTTGGGACTTGTTCAGTTTGACTCAAGACTTCAAACATTAAATATCTGTTTTCGTTACCTTGATGTTCTGACCATCCGCCATAACTCAAATCAGGAAATAAATGTTGCTGTTTTATATGATACTTATACCAATCGACCACAAGGTCATCAATGTTCTTGATCACATTACCCAAATGCTGAAAAGTATGTTTGGGAATCTTTTTCTGCAAAATTGAAGAAAGCAAAGTTTTTGCAGAAGTTTTTGCTGGGGATCTAAACTTTCCATCTCTAGGAAATAGAATAAAACTCATATTGAGCAATTGCTCACGACGTATCACTTGTTCAGTTAAGTGAAGTTTTCCCATAATTGGTACATTATTCACTCGACGCAAGTCATATAAAGCCGTCGAATTGAAGATTTTTTGACTAGAAGGATATAGTATTCCAGAGCGAATAATGGGATGATCCATAAAAAACCTACCCACAACATCATTCTGATTGGCTAATCCAGTCTTTTGAATTTTATTAGATAGCAGTAATAAACGTGCGTTTTCTATACCACCTGTAGCTAATATAAAAATTTTGGCAACTATCCAAAATTTATTACCTTGGAGACAAGCTAGGCGTACACGAGTTACATTTTTAGCTGTTTCGTCAGTCTCAATTTCTACGACGTTTGCATTGAGATAGGTAGTGATGTTAGGAGATTGATTAATTTGTTTTCGATATTCATTGGTGAAAACATCGCGAGGTCCAAACTGAAATATAGTGGTAGTGACGCAATCACCAATGAATGGTAATTGAGGTGATTTTGCATCCTCCCAAGTCAGAGCATCATAAGCAAAAGCACCCAGTTTACAAACCTCATGAGCACGCTCGTAGAAAGAATTCAGGTGAGATTTACTAAAAGGCCATCCACTATATGGCACACAATTACGTTTTTCAAAGTCTATTGCATCTAAGGGCATATGCCTTAGACCAAATTGCTTGTTATTAATTTCAACATTCCAGACATTAGCATGTCCACCAAACTGACGATGTCGCATATCTTGCAGATTGGGAAAAGGCTCACCAACAGTTTCACCTTCGCTTAGAGATTGTGTCTCTCGATTAAATTCTAGATCGCCACTTTCTACTAAACATACTCTAAAGTCTTGTCCAATAAATTCTCGTGCCAGTGTAATCCCCGCCGGCCCGGCGCCAACAATACAAACTTCTGTTTTAATAACTTCATTATTTGTTAATGTACGACTATCAATCAACATAAATAATTAATATCCTTTCATATTTTTTGGCTATCTATGTCAATATCCCTACACATCGCAGTACTGTTTGGTAGGTTAGTGGTGTTTAATAATAAAAATTACTGATAAATGAAAATCATAGCTTTTAAAATCAATCAAATTCAAAGTTAACTTCAAAAATAGATAATTCTTCCTTGGGCAAAAACCTTGCCAAGAATAAACATTTGAGTGTAACAGTATTTACAGGCATGAGATACTGACACACTTTTATAATGTGATACTTTAATTATTCCCAATTCAATAAATATCTTTACAAAAAAGTTGTTTAGATATTTAAAAATTTAGCTGGTCTAATAAGTACCTACACATAAATATTGAGCCATTTTTAAAAATGGCTAAAATAGCTATATTTATTCTGTATTCCCCTAATCCTATTCCCTTACCTAACTAGATAATTTCTTTTGCACGATTATTTATATAAATGCTATTTGATATTAAGTGTATAAGTTAATTTTCTGGCCTTATATGTAGAAATCAAAAAAATCAGGTAATTTCTGTAAAGTTATTTCAAATTTTCATCTATGTGCAGTATCAATTGAAATTTAATATTTTTTTCTAGCTAATTTTTCCGCACAAGTAATTGTATGTAGTACATCTTGAGGTGAAACGAACAATTACACAGAAACTGATGCTAAGGTTGGAATACTTACTCCACAAGCGTTATAAGCATTGTGCTCATGAGTTTCCCTAGAATTGGGTAACAGATACAACTCTCCTACTTGTAGAGGCAAGTGATCGCACTCAACTACAGTCACACGTTCAAATTGATTTATCAATACTCAAGCTACTATCATTCCAGCCATGCTGACACCAATTACCAAAGCATGGCTATCATTGTTAAAAGATTGTTGTAATTATACCAATTCAATTGGTTGCGGGGGTGGGGTAGTAACCTCGCCAGCATTTGAAACTTTATTTGGTTGCACTTTAATTATCTGTGCCAAAACCTTTACCAAAATATCAGGAGCAAAAAGCACGGAAGGCGGTTTAACCATGTGGATAACTTCCGCAAATTTCCGGTACACCTTAGGATCATTTACCGCTTGCAAAATGACTTGATCCATATAGCGGTGCATGAGTCTTGTAATTATATCAGGCTTACCGCCCTCGGTAGTTTCCCAGCGAAAATCTTCACTTGTTGCCATCATCCAGGGAGTTTCTAAAACGCGAGCGAGTTGTTTGTGGAAGCAGCGAGTTAAATTTGTGAGCCTTTGCTCTTTTAAGCAATGCTCAAGAGTTAATGCACCCAAAGTCGCAGTTGTCATACCCTGGCCATAAATAGGATTAAAACTACAAACTGCATCCCCTAGTGCTACTAATCCTTCTGGCATTCGAGGCAGTTGCTCGTAGTGACGCCAAAGATTTTCTGTGCGGCGATAGCCATAAACGGGGGAAAGGGGTTTAGCATTTTTAATGGCTTCATAAAGGATGGGACTGCGTAGACTGCGAACAAATTCGAGAAAACCAGCTTCATCAGTCGGAGGGTAGTCTCTACCGATACCAGCCACAGTAATTACCCAACGCTTGCCTTCTACAGGATAAATTACCCCACCGCGTTGCTCATAGGGTGGTTTATACATCACAGTTAGCACTTTCCAATCTGCTTGAAAAGTGTCTGGACATTCATACCATCGAGAGCCATAGCCCAAAAAAGAGTTGATTATGGTTTCCTGGGGGGATGGGTAGCCTAGATCTGCCAGCCACTTTGGTAATGAGGAGTTGCGCCCACTAGCATCTACAATTAAGTGAGCGGTTAATTCTGTTGGCTCAGAAAGATTGCGACAACGCAATTTTATTCCTGTAACTTTGGAATTGCTATTGTCACTCAAAAGCCCAGTCACTTGAGTTTCATCAAGAAATTGCAGATTGTGATAGGTGCTTAAACGACGACGAACCAGCCATTCTAGTAAAGAACGACTACAAGTATGGGTAACTAAATCTGAATCAACGCGGGGAAACCAGCCCCAAATCCCTAACAAGGGATAATCCACTGTCCAATTTACCTTCGGCGCACCCGCAGCAGCTAATTCTGCCTCTAAACCAGGAAAAAGCTGCTCTAAAAGTCGTTGCCCTTGGGTAAGCAGCACGTGTACTTGATTCGCTTGGGGAACTCCCGGACGTAATTCTGGTTGCTGGGGTAAGCGATCGCGCTCAACCACAGTCACACGGTCAAAGTGATTTACTAATACTCTAGCTGCCAGCAGTCCAGCCATGCTGCTACCAATCACTAAAGCATGGCTGCCATTGTTAAGATTTTGTTGGTTTGTCATGAGTATAGACACTGCCACTAGACCCTAGTACTTTATTATTAAGTAGGTGAACATAATTAAATGTAAAATAGCAACTTCTAAAAAGCTGACGGAAATAGTCTTTTTCCTTCTGCCCTTAGCATAGCTGCCTTCTACTTAATATTTTTCCTTAGCTCCTAACATCTGTAAAATTTTATCTGCGTGATCCAAATTCCCAACAATACGCCGAATCGGCTGCGGCCAAACTTTTACCAGAGTTGGAGTTGCTGTTACCTGATTGGCTTCAGCTAGTTCTGGATGGGTAAAAACATCAATAACTTTTAGTGTGTACGGTTGCCCCAGGTACTTTTCTAGCAGTTCGTGAAGATTTTCGAGAATACGTTCTGTACCAGGACTATGTCCGGCAATAAATAGGCGCAGGACATAACCTTGGGTGTCTAGTTGTAACTGTTGTGTCGTTGTCTGTTGATAGTATAGGACTGCTTCAGTAGGATCTAAACGCAAAATTAAATCGTGATCTTCCCACAGTTGCGGAAACGAGGAGCGATAGCTTGTTAAAACCATGCGATCGCACAATCCCTCTTGCCACGGAGCGCTTTGCCAAACCAAATCCCCTGTGTCAAAAATAGCATTCAACACAGGCTGATATCGCATCACTACTGGATAAGCTTCAGCAAAAGTTCGTATTTGTTGAGTACGCGGATCTAACCAATGATCGATAGTCGCCGTATAACAAGGCACTAAAAAGTGAGGCGGTTCTGGCAAGTCTAGAATTTCTTGCAAAGTAGCACACAAATGCAAATGCCATCGACCTTGTTTACTAGGATCGATGCAATAAATTAAATCTCCTCCAGGCGTAAACAGGGCAATGCCTTTGAACAACTGGGGTAAAGGTGGTTTGTCGGGAGTCAAGGCTGATAATGGGGGATTAGGGACTAGGGACTAGGGACTGGGGACAAACAAGAGGAGGGGGAGAGATGAGGGAGATAGGGAAGATAGGGAAGATGGGGAAGAATTTACTCTTATTACTTCCTCACCTCCCTCAACTCCCTCAACTCCGTGTCCCCGCGTCTCCGTGTCCTCTTCTTCCCGATCCCCAATCCCTGACACCCTTACCTTATACTCTACCTCGGAGTGCCTGGGCCATTTCGTTGGGAGTTGGTGACATTTCTAAGGCTGTCTCTTCTGTGATTCGGCCTTCCTGATAGAGGTTAAACAATGACTGGTTCATAGTAATCATGCCGTCAAAGCTAGCTTGCTTCATCAGCTCGGTAATTTCATCATATTTACCGTCTTTGACCCAATCTTTAACTGCATCAGTATTAATGAGAATATCGTGGAAGGCTGCACGTTTGCCATCAGTGGTGCGACACAATCCTTGGGCAATTACTGCTACTAAAGATTCTGCTAGTGCTACGCGCATCGCATCCTGTTCTTCACCTGAGTAGAGATTAAGGATACGCTCAATCGTTTTAACGGCGCTGTTGGTATGTAAGGTTCCCATTACCAAGTGTCCAGTTTGAGCGGCTTTGAGGGCAGTGTTCACGGTTTCTTTGTCCCGCATTTCTCCCACCAGAATCAAATCTGGATCTTCCCGCAAGGCTGCTTTGAGGGCATTATCAAATTTCCGGGTGTGCATTCCTACTTCCCGTTGTTTGATCAAAGATTTTTGACTTTTGTGAACAAATTCAACTGGATCTTCAATGGTGATGATGTGCTTGGGCATCTCTTTATTGATGTAGTCAATCATCGCCGCCATAGTAGTAGATTTACCAGAACCTGTTGGCCCTGTTACCAAAATCAAACCTTTGTGATAATGGCAAATATCTCGAAAAACACGGGGTAAACGTAACTGTTCAATGGTTAAGATTTTTAACGGAATTAACCGCATTACCATTGCATAACCCTTGAGGGAATCAAAAATATTAATCCGGACGCGGGCAAAATCATACTGAGTTGCACCATCAAATTCCAGCTGTTCTTCAAAGCGGTGAATTTCTGACTCTGTCAGCACCTCCCGCATCCAACTCATAAAAGTTTCTCGATCCGTTTCGGGATAGTCTGTAAGCTGCATTTCTCCTCGGTTACGGAAACGCGGCACTTCACCCACGCCTAAGTGAATATCAGAATATCCTTTATCATAAGCTTCCTTAATTAATTGCTCTAAAGTTAGTTGCAAACTAACGGTTTTGGGACGCACGGAACTAGGCATGGGGGGTGGAGTTCCGGGGCGGTGGGCGGCATTAGTTGAAGGAGCCGGCGGTGGTGGCGGTGCTGCTACTGACTGAGCAGTACGATTAGTACTCCTTTCTACCGACATATCTAATGTTTGGGTAGCTTGACGCTGAGTGGCGATCGTTGGTGGCGGTGGGGGTAGTGGAGGGGTGCTGCGAGGTATAGTCGGAGTCGATGGGGTTTGTGATTCTGTCATAATTTTTTTGATAAATGCATACTAGCTTCACTTTTCTAGTAAAGAGAAGCGTTTTGTGAATACAAAAATTCGTTTTTGAGTGTGGTGGGTGGCAAGTTCAATTACTGATATTTTTTTTACATTCTCTCAGGATTACCTCTGTTCCCAATTTACTCAACGCTTATATTAATATGTTTAACACAGCAGGTTACCTATCTATGCCTAGTGAATATAACTAGTTTTTATGGTATAAAAATATATTTTTTTAATTTGAATTAGACTTGTACTTTCAGAAAATATCCGGGTAATTCACGTTGCTTCATGTCTTGCAGCAATAGAGACGCGAAATTATTTTCGGGAACCCCTACTGCGTATACTTCTCTACATTGATTGCAATTTTTGTGATGAGATAATTATCATAATCTCTACTCACCTGATGGGTACAATTTTCATGGTGCAAGACCAGTTTTTACACAATAATTGGCATGTCTTAGCACACTCCCAAGACTTGCAACCTGGAACTGTTCTACAAAAGCGTCTACTAAGTGAAGATTTAGTCCTTTGGCACAATGGGGACAAAACTCCAGCTTGGCAGGACTTTTGCCCTCACCGGGGAGCGCGCCTTTCTCTGGGATGGGTAGAGAAAGATACGCTTGTTTGTCCTTACTACGGTTTAGCCTTTAACACCAAAGGTAAATGCGTGCGAGTTCCGGCTAGCCCAAACCATCCGCCCCCTGCAAGAGCTTGTACCCAAACTTACCATATTCAAGAACGCTACAGTCTACTCTGGGTTTGTCTAGGAACACCGCAATATTAATATACCTACATTTCCAGACTGGGAAGACTCCTCCTGTCGCAAAATTTTCTGCGGCCCTTACCACTTCAAGTCTAGTCCTCTACGTGTCGTTGAAAACCTCATCGATCCAGCTCACTTTGCCTTTGTGCATAAAGGAATATTCGCCGACTCCAATCATCCGGAGGTAAGGCATTGTGACTTAGAGTTGCATCCATATGGTATGAGTTTCAAATTCGGTGTTTGGGAGGTGGTTACAAGATTGGGACAACCCGACTCACTGATGTTATTTGTTACGACTCAGTATCACCTCTGTCATCCCTTAGTTGGATATTTCCAACGACGTGCACAAGATGATAGTCTCATGAGTTTATTTTTTATGGTTACTCCAATCGATGAGGAAGAGTGCGTTTTGTGGTTCTGGCTCCTTGAGAACTATCTCCATCACATTCCAGAGCAAGCCTTTGTTGCTAGACAAGACCAGATTATAAATCAAGACATTGCCGTTGTAGAATCGCAGCGACCACGACGCCTCCCTTTGGACTTGCAAGCAGAGGTACATTTGCCAAGCGATCGCTATATCTGTGACTTACCGCAAGTGGCTTAAACAAGAGGGTGTCACCTTCGGTAGCATCTAGAATTTATGAGAATAGTCTTTGGTTTTTATAAGAAATATTAAGAACACTAGAAAGCCAGTCTATTGAAGTAGTTAGTTAGCTAGGGCTTTTGAGCTTATCTGTCATAAGATAGATGGCAAATATTGGTTTTCTGTCAAGCCCTAAAATCAGTGTTTATTCATCAATTACAAAATTTTAACTGTAAATTTTATTAAATAAATGCTCATCTTATCAATTGGTTTTTATATACTGAACATCACTAATTGTTGATCCCTTCAGAGATCAACGTCTACAGATATGCTTCTGAATCCCAATCAAATTTGCGTATTTAGGAGAGAAAGTCATGACTTTGTCACAAACATCTGATTTCGGTAAGAGTTACTCTTTGTTGATGCTCAAAAGCTTTTTAATATGGTCTTTCACATTGGCAGTATGCTTGCTGGTTGTCGGTTTTCCTTTAGTTGTCTTGATGGCTACGGTTGGATGTCTGTTGTCTATTGTATTGCAATCGGTAATGCCGGTTAGCGCTGTTTTGCTTGTAGCAGGTGGCTTAATTTTGTTTAATGTTTTGGCGGTTGTGGTTGGTGCAGGTGTGCTGACTGCTAAGGGAATTCACCCCAACGAAGTTAAATGGTTAAGCTGGTTGCATGGAGAAACAGAAGAAATGCAAAAAACCGTCTATGCCGCTTGCCCGTTGACATGTGACATCAAACTATAATCCTACCTGCTAAATTCGACAAACAGTGCATCTGCCCGGTCATACCGGGTTTTTTCATGCTTTTTTGTCTATTTTTATCAATTATTTATAGTTATTAATCCTTGACTATTCAGCATTTACCACTCACAAATAAGTACGGGCGGGTTTAGAAGATTAATTGTCGGTTTGTGCCGAACAATAATCAGCAAAATCCGCCCCTACTATTGACTATTGACTAATGACGATTAACTAATGACTATTGACTAGTGACTATTAACCAATGACCATTAACTAATGACTATTGACAAGCGCATTTACATTATTTTGGGTACTCGTCCGGAAGCCATCAAACTAGCTCCGGTGATTCAACTATTTCAAAAGTCTCCAGGTTTCCAGACGCAGGTAATTTTGACTGGACAGCATCGCGAGATGGTTGAGCAAGTTATGCAGCTGTTCCAGCTAAAGGCGGATCTTGACTTAGAGATCATGCAGCCACAGCAATCTTTAACTGATATTACTTGCCGCAGCTTACGAGGGCTGGAAGAATTATTTAAACAAAGCAAGCCAGATTTAGTGCTAGTTCAAGGAGACACTACTACGGCATTTGCTGCTACTTTGGCAGCATTTTATCAACAAATTCCTGTAGGGCATGTAGAAGCTGGTTTAAGAACTGATGACTTATTCAATCCTTATCCAGAAGAAGCTAATCGGCGGTTGATTTCGCAACTAACTCAGTTACACTTTGCACCAACGCCGTTGGCTGTAGAAAATCTACAGCGTTCTGGTGTTTTGGGCGAAATTCATCTTACAGGTAATACGGTGATTGATGCACTGCTGAATGTGGCGAGGAGTGAACCAGCCTGTCATATACCTGGGATGGAATGGGAAAAATATCGTGTCTTACTAGCAACTGTACATCGGCGTGAAAATTGGGGAGAGCCACTACAAGGAATTGCTGAAGGGTTTTTACAGATACTAGACAAGTTTCCTGATACAGCATTAGTGTTACCACTACACCGCAATCCTACGGTAAGAGAGCCATTACAAGTAATTTTAGGGAATCATCCTCGAATTTTTTTAACTGAACCTTTAGATTATGCAGAACTAGTGGGAGCAATTATGCGATCGCATCTGCTACTTACAGACTCTGGTGGTTTGCAGGAAGAAGCACCCAGTCTAGGAAAACCTGTTTTAGTTCTGCGAGAAACGACAGAAAGGCCAGAGGCTGTTGCTGCTGGTACAGCTAAACTTGTGGGAACTAAACCAGAGACGATAGTCTCCACTGCTGCTGAACTTTTAAGTAACCCCACTGCCTATGAAGCAATGGCAAACGCAATAAATCCCTTTGGGGATGGTTATGCAGCAGAGCGAATTTTGCAAATTGTGCAAAATTACTTGGGGCGGACTTGAAATAGAAGGCAGCTACGCTGAAGGCAAAAAAATATTTCTGTCTGCTGTCTACTATATAGGCAGCCAGAATTAACTGAACAAATAGTGCCGCTAGTATATTCCTAATGCGTTTCGTGTTTGCGGCCCAACAATTCCATCCACAAGTAAACCATTTCTTGCTTGGAAATTTCGGACGGCATTTGCAGTTACAGGGCCATAGTATCCAGTTCCCCTTATTCCTAAAGCTCTTTGAACTGCTGCCACTGCTGGGCCTCTAGAGCCTCTTCTGAGAAAATACCGACCACCTACTCCTAAACCAGGAGTATGCCAACTGCCAGGTCTAGTACTAATCCAATTGGAAGCAACATAATTACCTGTAGACAGCCGGGCAAAACCATTCCTGTATCCCACAACCCGTGGCAGTCGAGAACCATTTCTGTAACAAGCAACAGATCGAAAATGAAGACTTGGCCCATTGCGAACATTTAGACAACGACCATGTGTTCTGACATAATATACGCCAGGGCCATAGTATGCTGCTGAAACTTCTTGAATTGGAGCTAAAAGTGAGAATAAAACTCCTAAGCTAGCGAAAACTAATCCAGCAGATTTGAGACTGTTATGCCAATTAAACTTGAACTGAATTTCGGGTAGCCGAAGCTTAATGTCTAAATCTGGCTCTGCATTGGCAAGAGCCATTTCTGAATAAGCAAGATACTCCAAAATAACCTCCTTACTAAACAATACCAAGTTAAAGCGGAGATCTGCTTCGCTTTTCACCGAGAATTGCTTGAGTGTAATTTAAATTACGTAATAATCATACGAGATTTTTATTTAGAATTGGATTAAGAAAACATAAGTTTGTTAACAAATGTCCGGATGAAAAATGAGCACTATCCTGACGCAATAATGACTATATGCAAATTTACCTATCAAAAAAGGTCATGTAGTCTTGAAAATGTTAAGATTTGCCCATTTTGAAGATAGAAAACTTTTTAGCTAGGTAATCGCTTTGCGGTGTAAAAATGATCCGAGCGCACTAGACTACCATTTCGCCAAATTTCCACTCCATTTGGTGTAACAAAGTAAGAAAAACTACCATTGTCTGCCCGATATTTAGTTGTGTCAATGTTGATAGCTTGTAATCTGATCGGCTTCGTTGGTTCCTGTTTTAATTGCCCGATGTAAAATAATTGACCATTTTCTTGGCAAACTTTCACAAAAGCATTTGCTGTCTCTCCTTGAATTACTGTGTTACCGTTGCATTCTGTATTAGTACTCTTGGGTAAAACTTCCACAGGAATAGGTTTTGAGGGCGAAACTGTGGGTGAGGAGACTACCTGAGGAGCTACTTTTTTAGAAGCAGAATTAGCAATCTGCTGTGGTGGTGTTTTGCCAGCGATAGTAGATGATAATAGGCTAGAGGGATCAACTGCCAAACCACCATGAGAGTGTATTTCAAAATGCAGATGAGGCGCTGTACTGTTACCACTAGAACCCATGGCAGCAATAATTTGACCTTGAGTAACTTGTTTACCTTTACTCACTAAAAGGCGGCTATTGTGACCGTAGACTGTGACTTTGCCATCAGAATGCTTAATTGCTATGGCTTTACCTAACCCCCAATCATCCCAACCAGCTTTAATTACTGTACCGGATGCGGCAGCGACAACAGGAGTTCCGGATGCACCAGCGATATCAATTCCCTCATGACTATATTTACGGAAACCTTGAGAAACAATGCCTTGAGTAGGCCAAATAAACTCAGAAGCAGGAATAGTTTTTTGTTGCCTAGAAGTATGGTTTGGTGTTTTAGTTAAAACAGAAGAACTTGTACTTAATATGATGCTACAGAAAATTCCTAACCCTACTAAGCCATAGGTATGGAATCGAGAAAGGGTGGCTTTTTTCATGGCTGCAAAATTTACATAACAATGGTTCAGGTTGTATTCGGCAATTAGACAGTGTTTGGTTCCGCGTTGTTTCAGTATTAGACTAGTAAAACTACAACCGTCAAGTTATCTAATTGGCAAGTGTTTCAGTAGAAGGCAGCTATGCTGGAGGCGGGAGGTAGTCCCAATGAAACAAGTTTCACAAGCCTTGCATGAAAGTGTTTCTCTCCCCCAGCTTCCCCTGCTCTTTCAAGTCAGAAGGGAATTTGGGACAAGGGAGGGGGAGATGAGGGGAAAGAACGTAGCTCACACTCCTGCTCTTTGTCACCTTGTCCTCTTCTGTATGCAGTTTATGGTGGCTAATTAGAATCACTACTGCACCATTGGTATAGCTTGTATTTTATTTATCTACCTCAGGCAAAAGACAGAAGAATAAAATTGAAGAATAAAATTACTGTTTTGAAAAAGCGATCGCAAAAAAAAGCTCATGAATAATAACTACCATGAGCTGTAAATTAATGCTGATATTGTTTGAGATTTAGTTGAAAATTCTGCTATTTAGCGATCGACTCAGTTGCAGTTAATTCTGGCTCCTGCATCACTTCTTCTTCTTCAGGTAAGCCAAATATTGAGCGATACAATTTGACGTATTTCTTAGCAGATTGATACCAACTAAAATCTTGATTCATGCCACGTTTTTGTAGCTCCTGCCAGTAATCCTTATAGCGGAAGCCCTCCCAAGCTCGCACCATGCAGGTGAACAAATCTAATGGTTCATAGCGGTCAAAAGAATAACCAGTACCTGTGTGGTTAGTTGGATCGTGGTGGAATACGGTGTCAACTAACCCGCCAGTGCGGCGAACAATTGGTACGCTACCATAGCGCAAAGCCATCATTTGGCTAATTCCGCAGGGTTCAAATCGACTGGGCATTAAGAAAGCGTCAGAACCGGCATAAATGCGGCGAGCTAAGGCATCATTATAGAGTAGGTAAGTTTTCATCCGTCCAGGGAAGCGGGATGCCATCTGCCACAATTGGCTTTCGTAGTAGCGATCGCCAGTTCCCAGAACTATAAACTGAGCATCGGTATAGGACATAAACCGATCCAGAATATTCAATATCAAATCAATACCTTTTTGCTCTACTAACCGCGTCACTATACCCATTAAAAAGGCACCGGAATTGACTTCTAATCCAACTTCTTCTTGCAAAGCAATTTTGTTGGCTTTGCGTTTTTCAAGGGTATCGGTAGTAAACTTTTGGGCAATATATTTATCAGTTGCTGGATCGTAGACTTCCGTATCGATACCGTTGAGAATCCCAGATAACTTGCCGCTAATAAACGACATCAAACCTTCTAGGGTTTCACCATAGGCAGCTGTTTTGATTTGTTCGGCATAAGTCGGAGAAACTGTAGTTACCCTGTCAGCAAACTGCACAGCAGCCGCCATTGTATTGTGTCCTTGCATATACCAGGGACACCAGGTAATTTTCTCTAAATACCAACGCCACGGCCCTTGATAAGCTAGGTTATGAATCGTAAACACGCTGGTAATATCAGGAGATTGGTGCAACCACACAGGAAGCATACCCGTGTGCCAATCGTGGCAGTGGACAATTTCCGGCTTCCAGTAATTCCAGCAAAATTCAGCCGCACCATTGGCAAATAAGGTGAAGCGCCAGTGTTCATCTTCTCCAGAGTAGATGCGGCGAGGCGAAAATGCTGGATGTCCAAATAAGTACAAAGGGACATCAGTACCAGGCAGAACCGTTTCGTAAACTGCAAAGTCTTGGAACATTGCATATCCTTTCCAAATCGGCTCTTTGGGAATTTCCACTTTATCTGGCAGGAAGCCGTAGTAAGGCAGGAAAATCCGCACGTCATGCCCCATTTTTCTCAGGATTTTTGGTAGCGCCCCAACTACATCACCCATACCTCCAACTTTCGCAATGGGAGCTGCCTCAGCTGCAACAAATAGAATCCGCATGGTAATTAGTGTTTCCCCCGATTCTGCCTATATGTTCAATTTCATTTGGCAAAACATCAGTCGCTGACTAACGCGTCTTGAGAAATGTTCAGCCACTGAAATCTTTCTTCATATAATCACATTTGCTGGTGTTCAATCTCAAGAACCACGCTGGATCTGGGCAAAAATTTCGTCTAAAATTTCTTGCGCTCCTTGATTACGTAAGCGCTCTGCTAGCTCTGTGCCTAGTTTTTCAGCATCGGTGGTTTCCCCACTGACGGTATCTTGAACGAGTTTTTGACCATCCACACTGGCGACTATACCAGTTAAGGTTAAAGTACTACCCTGAATCTCAGTATTTACACCAATGGGAACTTGACAACCACCTTCTAGTTCTCGTAAGAAAGCCCGTTCTGCCAAACAGCGATCGCGTGTTTCGGGATGTTCGATCGCTTTTAGGAGAGATATCAATTCTGCATCCTCAGCACGACATTCAATACCTAATGCCCCTTGTCCAACGGCGTGTAAGGAAATTTCCTTGGGGATAATTTGATGAACGCGATCGCCCATTTCTAAGCGCTGCAATCCAGCTACTGCTAAAATTAGAGCGTCGTATTCACCCGCATCGAGTTTTGCCATGCGCGTGTTTAAGTTGCCACGTACATCTTTAAAGGTATAGTGGGGGAATCGATGCCGTAACTGTGCTAGTCGCCGCAAAGAAGAAGTACCAATCACCACGCCTTCCGGCAAAGTATCAATTTGCCTATCTTTATATTTTTCATGTACCACCAAAGCATCGGCGGGATTTTCCCTTTCGGTAACTGCTGCCAAAACTAACCCCTCTGGCAAGCGAGTTGGCAAATCTTTGAGAGAATGAACAGCAAAGTCAATCTCCTTGTTGATCATCCCCAATTCGAGTTCTTTGGTAAATAATCCTTTATCACCAATCTTGGCTAAGGCTACATCTAAGATTTTGTCGCCTTGGGTGGACATAGTATGGACTTCAAAAGTAATATCAGGAAAACTTTTTTGAAGTTGTTCTTGTACCCAGTAAGTCTGAACAAGAGCAAGTTGGCTTTTGCGCGAACCAATGCGAATAGTGCGGGGGGGGCTGGAAACAACTGAGGTCATAAAGCAGTATGTCAAAAAGCAGAGATAAAGTCACTTCGATCTAGACTACCGCAGTGAGTGACGCTTCGGTGTTTCAGTAGGCGCGATCGCAATCAAGTTTATTCTTTCTGAGCTTTACGTTTCTTTACAGTAATATTTTTGAAAAAAGTTCTAGCCACGGTCACAAAATTGAAATCTGCTGTATTTTCCGCTCGGCCACACCCAGCCCAAAGAGTAGAATTCACAGAAAATATAGAAGCCATTCCCTTCTAAATCTACAGGTACTTGTGACTGGAATTTCCCTGTTATTCCAACCCTATTCCCTATTCCCTTTTAAACGATAGTCTTTAGGAGCCATTCCTGTGTGCTGTCGAATCCATTTACCGAGATGGCTATGACTACTAAAACCGCACAACATAGCAATTTCCATAACTGGTAGTTCTGTTTGTTTGAGTAAGTGCTTTGCCCGTTCTAGCCGTTGCTGAAGCACATATTGGTGAGGTGTTACTCCAATTGATTGCTTGAAAAGTCGAGCGAAGTGAAATTGACTCATGCCCAGCAATTTACCTAAGTCAGAGAGTTTGATCTCTTGAGCCAGATGATCGCTGATGTAATCAGTAACTTGAATTAGCTGGCGATCGCTTAATTTTCCATAATCTGAAGTAACATAAGGTTGGACAGCAGAATAATTTCTAAGTAAATGCACGGTTAGTACATTCGTTAGCGATTCAACATAAAGCTGTCCTGCTAGCCCTCCATTTTTCAGTTCCATCAGGAGCATCATGGCGATCGCTTCAATTTGGGGATTGCGAACTCGAAACTCTGACAACAATTCTGTGCGATCGCGATTAATTTCCAAGGCTTCTTGGGCAACTTGTTGGAGAAACTGCGAGGCAATCCGGATACGCAAGTATTTGTCCTGTTCGCTCCATCGGCAAAAGAACAACTCTCCAGCAGGAGCGATGGCGATATCACCTTGAGTGAAAAGACCAGTATAGCGGCGATCGCCCATTACTTGTAACAGACGAGACGGACGATTGTTCAGAGATATGCAGATTGTGTGCTCTGTTTGACTTTGGTACGTCTCCTGTCCCGGTGGTTGGCAAAATTCTTCAATCACAATGTTTTTCCAACCCTGGGGTTCACTGGAATAGATTGGAGGATGGAGTTCGTTGTTTGGCAGATGAACCATCTTTGTGGATGGGGGTGTTAATGCTTGCATCTGGCGATCGGGCTTTCTGTACACTAAAGTTTCAGGGCTTTTGGGATCAGAGCCTTTTCAGACTCAACAGGTAGCGGCGAGGAGTCGCCCACCAAATGTTCTGATTGGTGGATTCTATAACGCCGCTCCCGGTACTGGAAAAAGGGTACTGGGGACTCGTGACGCTTGGTTTGGGGGAAGAGATTCTTCCCAGTACCCAGTCCCCAATCACCTGTCCCCAGTCCCTTTTACAACTCGCCGCAAGATTTTGAGAGTTACGCAAGTTTTGAGTAGTCAGAAATTATTAATTTTTTTTAAATTCTAAGTTATGAATCAAATTTACAGCCAAGAGGCACTTTCATGGCAATTAAAACGTTTGCTAAATCGAATATCCGAATCGAAATCCAAGAATTCCTAAAACTCGCTGTTCCTTTAGCAAGTGCTCAAGTTGCCCAAGCTGCTGTAGGATTTGCAGATACTCTGATTATGGGGCATTTGGGGCAGGAAACTTTAGCCGCAGGTGGATTAGCATCGATTACCTTTCAGTTTTTGCTCAATACGATCGGCGGCGTTTTGATGGCAGTGAGTCCGCTTGTTGCTGAAGCTTACGGAGCAGGTCGAAAAACGCAAATCGAGCAGATTGCACGTCAAGGGCTATGGCTTTCGCTACTTTTTGCAATCCCTATGATGTTCCTGATTGGGCATCTCGATTCAGTAATGATTCTTTTTGGGCAAGCACAACAAACTGTGGCGCTAGCAGATAGATATTTAGATTTCATTTTGTGGGGAACTTTTCCAGCTTTGGGGTTTGCTATGCTCAGAAGTTATGTTTCTGCACTCTCTCAAGCCCGCCCAGTGATGACTATTGTTATTGTGGGAACACTCGTCAACGTTATCGGCAATTACGTTTTAGGATTCGGCAAGTTTGGATTTCCACGGATGGAACTGGCAGGATTAGGTTTGGCAAGTGGACTCAGTTTCTGGGTGATGTTCTTGCTTTTACTTGGCTACACGTTCACACATCAGCAACTCAAGGATTACCGATTCTTACAGAATTTTCATCGCCTGACACCACAAATTCTCCAGAAGTTGGTGTGGGTTGGAGTACCGATCGCAGTAACTATTACCTTGGAATTTGGGCTGTTTATAGTTATCACTTATCTAATGGGTTTATTGGGAACCGAGGTATTGGCGGCACACCAAATCGTCTTTCAAACTATTGTTGTGATTTTCATGGTGCCTCTGGGTATGTCTTTTGCTACGACTGCTAGAGTTGGTATATGGTTTGGACAGCAAAATCTTGAGGGTGCGCGACGAGCAGGGTATATCAGTATCTCGATGGCGGTAGTTTTTATGACACTAACAGGAATTATAATGCTCGCGTATCCCCAGCAAGTGGTTGGAATATATTTGGATATTCGTAATCCAGAAAATGCCAACGTACTCAAACTGGCAGTATCAATGCTGATGATTGCAGCCTTGGCTCAACTGTTGGATGGTGTACAAAAAACAGCTATGGGTGCATTATATGGACTTCAAGATACACGTGTACCAATGCTGCTAAGTTTACTGGCATTTTGGGGTGTAGGGTTAACTAGCGGCTATCTGCTCGGATTCTACTTTGCTCTTGGGGGTGTTGGATTGTGGATCGGACAGTCGATCGGAGTGGCGATCGCAGGAGTGATTTTTTTATGGCGCTTTCACAAGCTAACTTCTGCACATATGGCTACTCTGAAAATAAGGCAGAAGGCAGAGGGAGAATAAAAACTAAGCTCCCCGACTTCTGGTGAGAAGTCGGGGAGCTTACCGTGATTCTCCTTATTAACAACTAAGTTCCCAAGAAGTTCGGAGGTAACTTAGCGCCATTACGACCAACAGCAGGTATTTCTAGGAGTTGATCCCTAGCTTGTGTAGTACCGTCTTGGGTTCTGACATTGGGGTCAATAGTGACAAAATTCTGGTTGCCAGGATGACCGTTAGGAACAAATAATTGGGGATGGTCAAAAGGTGCTCTTTGAGAGCGGACTCGCTCATCGGTAAGACCTTTGAGAAATGCCACTAACGCCTGTTTTTCCTCTGTGCTTAGATTCAGTGGTGGCAAATTCCGACCAAAGTCCCCGCCGCGATTGTAGAAATCTATTACTTGTTCTAAGGTTAATTGTCCGCCGTTATGGAAGTAAGGTGCGGTAAGTTCCACATTACGGAGTCCTGGGGTTTTGAAGGCTCCGTCGGCAACCAAATCTTGTTCGCTGCTAGGAATAACGGGTGGATCTTCACCAAGTAACTCCTCAAAAGTTCCATTCAAGGCCAAGCGTGATTCCGAAAGCGGATTGCCGAATGCGTCATTACTACCTACACCAAGATCATCTAGAGGAGGTCTGACACCGATATTAAAGAAACCAGCGTCTTCAACTCTTCCTCCTGCAAATGGTGGCGCACGTCTAATTCTTCCTTGACTGTTAGCGCTGCTAACTGAGGCAACAGTCAATTCTGAGCCACCGTGGCAACCAATACAAATACCCTTAGTCTGGAAAATCTGCCATCCTTGCTGTTGCTGTGGTGTCAAAGCACCATTATTTCCTGAAAGAAATTGGTCAAATGGTGTTTGATCGGCAACTAGAGTCGATTCATATTCCTGAACTGCCAACCCAAAGAATAGAGAGAAGTTGTACTCCATCAATGTGTATTCGTTGGTATTTAAGGCACGTCTTCCCCGTCTGGGCAGGAATCTGCGCTCACCAGTTTCTGGGTTAATGCGGATGATGATATTGGAGTTCCACCACTCTGGCTGGAAAGCTTCCCTAATCAGATTTTCGTAACTTATATTCAGCCCAGTTCTAGGAAAGCTGCTGTAGCGACTGAGAACGCTGTCATCTCTTGCTACCTGTTGCTTGTTAAGTGGTCTAAGAGCAAGTAACTTCTTACCCAGCTTTCTACCAATGCGTTGAAATTGCTGATTATTGGCTGGAAGTGGTTGTGTTTCTGGTGGCATTAAGTCTGTTCTGCCACTGACAGTTTCACCCTCAGGATTCAGTACTGCAACTTGTTGACCAGTGTTGGCATCAGACACTACAATCCGGTCATTATTTGCGGATGCCTGTACTCGGAATGGTGCGATGGGAAGGTCTTCGGCTGCTGTCTCCAAGGCACTGAGTGGTGGGCCAACGGCTTGGGAAGCTAGAGAAGAATTATTGATACTAACTTTTACATCTTCAAGTAGTCGAGGTTGGCTTGCCTTCAAGACATAAGCATTAGGATCTCTTAGCCCAAACTGGCTTACACCATTAAATATGGGTTGCGCTCTTCCATCCCAAAAGTTGCGGAAGTTGAAGACTGAATTAATTGTGCTGGGTGAGTTACGAGCCGTTACTTGGCGGACATTTGTGCCTTGTACATTAAAAATGTCATCTTGAAGTAGAGTTACATTGTCCCTGTCACTGCCAGGAATGACATCAACAAATCTTGTCCTGAATACTCCCTGAGAGCCGGTGCTATCGTTACTGTCGGACAAAACTGTCGAAGCCCGATCGCCTGGATTTGCTAACTTATGGAATGGATAATCTCCTACCTGTAACTGATAGTTTGGTCTACCTCCTATATTGAAAGTTGTATCCGGGTTTGGAGTTTTATCGGCATTGACACGCGATCGCCCCGGATCGATTTGGTTTTTGGATCTGTTGTCTGCTCCGGCATGGAAATGACAGCTAGCACAGGCTTGAATGCCGTCTGTACCAAGTTGCATATCCCAGAACAGAGATTTTCCCAGAGCGATCGTAGCCGTCTTATTCCTAACAAAGTCCCCGATATTATCTGGTTGTGGAACCGTGATTTTACTCAACGGCTGTAAGGGTGACGTTACTTGAGCCGAAGCAAGATGCCCAGCAAGGATTGCAACTGTTACCAGCGCAACTATAGCCGTACCTTGCCTAATGTTTTTAGACAACCGAGATGTAATTTGGAACGGTTTTGTGAGCATTCCCACTGCCGAAAAGGCAAGAATTTCACTTAACTTTAAAAAACTCGAAATTAAACGACTAAAAACAGTAGTACTTTCATTCCTCTGACTTGCCTGAGCTTTGTATTTGAATTGTTCTGACTCAGACACACTGCTATACCTGTTTGCTTCAGAATCTTTCATTTTTCTTTATTTTTATAGCAGGAACGCCAAAATTGGCATCTGTCTATTTGTCGTTATGATTCCTTGTTTGTATGCCAGATAACATTTTTTTGTTATAGTTTTTTACAAACTATACTTTATTGGTAAATGCCAAGCTCAACAAAAGATGTATCGTTTTATCTTTTTCTATAATCATTAATCCCTATCAAATCCTTATAAATTACAGGTTTTGATTTTGAATTTCTAATAATTATTGACTTTATGTAAAATTTATGAGTGTGTACAATTGCGAGAATACAGAAAAGCAATATAAGTAGCAAAAGTGTCTTTTTTAGAAAATCGAATTACCTAGTGGTTAATCGCATTAATTTTGTGGGGTTAGAATCGAAACACAGAGTTGAGCGTTCGCAAATCAGATAATATGCCAAAAAGCACATAGTAAAGCTGACACAAGAACAACATCAAAAGTTAGTTGAAATAGTGAAAAAAGGAAAAGCAACGGCGAGAATGATTTGTCAGGCGCACAATTTACTAATGGCTGCATCAGGTGAAACTTCTGGAAGCGATCGCCAAAATTCTATACATTAAGTGTGTCAACAGTGGAAAGGACAAGGAAACAGTTTGTCCAAGAAAATTTGAAAAATACTTTAAGCGAGCGCTAGCGTCCTGGAAAACCACGTAAGCTAACTCCAAGGAGAGAGGCATTTCTAATGGCGACACTTGCAGTCAGCCACAATTCGTTAACAATCCACCAGCACAAACAGATGAAACCCACGCTCTAAGTGAGGCTCTCAACGCGATCATCAATATTATACCCCTGCGTTGCATTGTTACTTTTACCAGCACAGGATATACAGCCAGATTAGCTGCGGGTGAGCGTCCGAAACTACCTATCATTGCCTTAATACTCAACTCCAAAGTTTACCACCGCTTGAACTTAGTTTGGGGAATTCGACCGATTTTATTAAAACATGAAGTTGAGACATTTGAAGAATTGACTGCACAAGCCCAGGCTATATTGCTACAGCGTGGTTGAGTTGGGCTGGGTGACAAAATATTGATTATGGGGGGCATTCCTACTAAGCAGCCCCAAGGAACAAATTTTCTTAAGATTCACAAAATCGAACCTTCTTAAGAAGATTTAAATTGAAACATGACTAAAGCCAACGTTGTTGTTTAGCATACATAATGCTACCAATCACAATTAATGCCATCACGCCAAGCGCAGCAGGATAAGCCCAAGGTTGTTCTAATTCTGGCATATATTTAAAGTTCATGCCGTAAACTCCAGCAATAAAAGTAATTGGTAAGAAGACAGATGAAAGGATAGTCAAGCGATTAATTCGTTCACTAGTTTTGCTAGCAATATTATCGCGTTGAATTTCCATTAATTCTGACATCCATACTCTCAAAGTTTGATATTCTTGCGAGAGTTTATCGATGTGACGCACTAATTCTTGATTAAATAATGTCTTCACTGGTTGAGTGAGCCATTGAAGATTTTGGTACTCCATAATAGCTAAAAGTGATTGCATACTTTGAAGATTACGTCGTCCCAGACGAGTGGATTGCCTCATTGTGGCAATTTTTTTGTATGTGGATTCATTACCAGAATTAGCTAAAACTTCATCTTCTAAATTATCTAGTTCTCTAGCAATGTGGTCAAATACAGTATAGTAGTTATTCAAAATGTCATTATAAATAATATATACAAGATTATCAATTCCCCAATTTTTGATATCTATATTTTGTTTTTTAATGTTATTGATTAATGCGCTTAATATTCTTAATTCATTCGTTTCAAAAGTGATTAGAAAGTTTGTCCCAACAACAAAACTACCGCAAGCTTCCTCGAAATTATGATATTTAACTTGACGAGTCAGAACTTCGTAATTGTCAAAAAAGCAATCTTCTAAGTCTTCATCAATTCCTTTAGGAAAATGGTTGAAAATCATGTCAACACGGCATGGATCGAGTCCAAAGTACTTGACTATTCGGGCAATCGCAGTGCGATCGCGTAAGTGAATACAACGAAACCAGATATTGTGAGTGCGATCAATCCTTTGTAGTGCAGCATCTACTTCCCAAGTGTTACAGTGAAAAAACTCCAGATGATTCGCAGAAAAGGTAAGAAGCATTAGCATAAGAGTATTGAGAGCATTTGTGCATTCTTGATCCTACTATTAATCTCAAGTTGCCAAATATAAAAGTGCCTGCTCTAAATAGTTATCTTTGAGTAAAAAAATTATACTTACACTAAATTGAGATAAATTTTTTGTAGAGATGCACCAGAGCATATCTTTATAGATTCAAAAAATACTAGCTATGGTAATTTAGTATTATGCTTGTGGAAATTAGGCGATCGCCCTCAATCATAGTTTAGACTTTACAACACTTTCTCTACTGAAATAGCAGAATTCTCAAGTCATGTTCTCTAAAAAAACTGATATTCCTTGAAATCTTCAAACTGCTCAACTGTACCTTTCATCAACTGCTGGAGCATTTTTTTAATCAGACGCCAACAACAATACTTAATTACTGCTATCTTTCACTACAAAAACAACCAAAAAAACCTCGCTAAAATTAGCCGAGGTAAATTATAGAGTATCAATTAAAAAATACATACTCAAGTCTCAATCTCAAAATTCTGAAATACTACTCGACAGCCTTCACTTTCTGGACACGCACATATCAAACCTACCTGCACTGCTTCTTCCCCAGTTAGGCTCACTGTTTTTAGTGATGTGTAATTTTTACTATCAAGAGAGTATTGCATCTCTACATTGCTACCTCCTCGCTGCAAACACAACCACAGGTAAGGAGGATTCTTTATTAATGGCACAACAGACCAATCGGAATTATTATTTGTGACAACTACACTGATAAACTGCATACTATCTACAAATTCAATCGTGGATTTGAACCAAGTCTTCTCATCCACGCGAATCATTAGACCTGCTTGACCATACATATTATTAAATTCATTGATGATTTTAACTCTAGCAGTAAAATCACCCTTGACTTCTTGATAATAAAAGTTGCCGTTGTCGCGAGTGTAGCCACAATCAATCCTACGCCAAAAATCTGTTTTCGCTCCGGAAGTAACCGTGATTAGATCTTCTTGATTTTCCCAAGCCGGAGGTTCGTTATACCATTTCATCAGCATAAGGAAATTTTTGTTAAGTTTTTACAAGACTTACTCTCAAGTATAACTTAAAATTATGCATTGCATATTACTTGGCTAAGATTGCCATCCCAGAAGGAGGTAAATCTATTCGCACAACTGTCCTACCACTTTTGTGTTGAACCACAATTTTTTGATTTTCTGGAGGTTGACGTAATTCGGCATCACTCCAATCACTTTTATACAAAAAGGTGAGAGTTGAATCAATCGAGTGCAAGGAGCTATCGACTGTTACAAACGCTCCGCGATTTTCTAAGCCATGTGTATTTAGTGCGACCACTACTTCAGTATTAAACTGAATCTGCGACCAAGCAATTAATTCTCCTGCACCAGGGATAGAAAAAGGACGATTTGCAAAGGATGTTTCGCGCAAATAATGATGTCCGCGACGCAATGCTTTACCAATATTGTCCTGACGATTGCGAATACGTGCGATCGCAGCAATTCGCAAATAAGTAGGATGACTTGTGTTAAAAAAATGGCAACCTTCAGTCTCAAATGCACCAAAAGCACTGCCAAACATAGATTCGCGAACATAGCGATCGGCATAAGTACGCTCAGGTTCAATTCCATAGTCGTGATAACTCTCTGAGCCGTCAAATGCCTGTTCGGTTCCGTAATAAATTGAGGGAATCCCTGGCATCGTTAACATGACACCGACTGCATGAGCAACTTGCTCGTAGTGATAAGGCACGTTGCTGTGAGCAGCAAACCGCTGTTTTGTTGGACGAGAAGACATATCATGATCGTCCAAAACAGCAACATGATAAGTTCCAAGTTGACGTTGACTACCTGCAAGCGTATTGTCGTTGTAAAGACAAAAAAAATCGTTTGGGTGTGCCAATCCTTTTACTACTGCCGTTAATCTGTTTGGTGCCACTACAATATCTAACACTGCATCTAGATTCCGTCCAAAAATATCTAGATAACCTCGAACCATGCTTTCATCTGTTAACTCTCCCACCATGAGAAAGTTATCTTTACCAATAGATTGAGCATATTCATGAATAGCATTACAAAATTTCCGAGAGGCGAAGGGAGAAACGTGCTTGACAGCATCTACGCGGAATCCGTCACAATCACTCACAGCAATCCAGTACTGATAGACGCGAGCAAGTGCTGCGATTACTTCATCGTTCTCCAAGTTAAAGTCTCTAAGTTCAAAGAAATCTCCACGCCGAAATTCCACGTGAGGATTCATAGGATCTTCCCATGATGCAGCTTCCCAGTGTATGATTGCACCCGCACGATTATACCAGTGAATATTCTGAAATTCTTTAGGAAAAACACCATCATCAAGGGTAATAATTTCAGGAATACTGTCTCCACTTTTGGAGCGCCAGCCATGAATAGGATAGGCAGGAGAAAAGCGGTAAGGCATTGTGGTTTTGGGACTTCCACAACTTTCATCTTTGTAAAACCAGTTGCTGCCACTATGGTTATAAATAACATCCAAAATCACGTACATACCGCGTTGATGGGCAGCCTCTACTAAGTCTTGTAAGTCTTGACGAGTTCCAAAGCGTGGATCGATATCTAAAAAGTTTTGAATTCCATAACCGTGATAAGTTTCCAAATCCGTACGCTGTTTCCAAGGTGGATTAATCCAAACTGTAGTCACTCCCAATTCTTGTAAATAGCTCAACTTGTTTTCAATTCCTTTAAGTGTTCCACCATTGAACTTATTGCCTGCTGCCATCCACGCAGCTTTATCTTTCACTCGATACTTTGTTGGATTTTTATAGTCAAAAAAATCTCGCTGTGCTTCACAACCGTCACTAAAACGATCTGGTAAAAGTTGGTAAAAAAGTTGATCTTGCCAATTAACAGGGCTAGGATGAACTCTTCCTCTTGGTGTGAGATCCACCTCAGAGAGTTTTTGGGGAACAAGATCTTCGATTTTAGTTACCATATGATTTTGTCATTCTGACTGAATTTACACGTATCAAAGAGCAAACTGATCCCAATCTTTATTAATTTTTATTTCTGGCACTTCATCATTGCCCATACATATTAAATGCTCGACCTGAGCCTTGTTCTGGACACCGTGAAATGTATTCTCTTCGACAATCTGCTTGTGAGCTTTCCATTCGTATATATTATTAATGTCAACCTCTTCTAAAGCCTGGATAATAGCTTGTTCCTCTGAGCTTGCTGCAATCATCGCTTCAATCACTCCAGTAATGGGAACCCGTACTAGATATTTTTTCATGAATGTCTTTAAGTAGTAAATTACAATTAAATTCCGCATTCTCGGACTATATAGAACTAAATCAAGGGAATAAAGAACTGTTTCCCAGAAAATTGCAGAGGTAACTTTGATAATTAGATCTACTAGTTCCTTATAAATAGCTAGTTACAGAGATGAATAGCAAAATTTGGCTTTTTAAGCTTATGAAATCCAAATTAGTAATTCAGAACAGACTATATAGATTTACTGAGTAATATTTATACCGCAAGTAAGAACTTCTTTGATTTAGAGATGATTAGCTGTGCTAAATTGTTCGTTGCATCCCTCTTGCTATTATTTGTGCTTTCACTATTTTTTTCAAATTATATTTATTTATATCTTTGTAATTATTTAATTAAAATACAGTATGTTTAATCTATTTTTAACCCAAGCTTTATTTGAATTTAGGTAAATTGTTATAAGCAAAATTTAGATCGAAAGATATTTAAAAATATTAATCGAAAATATTAATCGTTGGTTTTTTATTAATTTAGCTGGATAATCCAGTTAATTCTGTACTAAGCTATGTACTTACTAAATTCTTATAATACCTCAATGAATAATCACATTCTTGGTATTGGCAATATTTTATATAAACATAGATACAGCAGATAGCATTCAATTAAGCCTTCTGATAAGCGCATACAAAAAATCTATTCTCAATAAGTATCAGAAGAAATCTTTATATTATCTTACTTTTATTGAGACTAATATGCTTTGAAAGAGATTTAGTCATAAAATCAAAGAAAATCTAAAGATTACTCTAGCTCTGGTTAGAATTTAAAAATTCATCAGTCATTACTAATATGGTGTTATCACTTCTTAATCAAGTTCTTATATATTGGATGTTTCTAAAATCAAAAATATACTGACGTTTTTGAATTGCATTAATTTAAATTTTCAAAAATCAATAATTCATGCAATACTAATTTTGAAGGAACTTCCTCAATACTAAATTAAGGAATTTTCTGGATTAGGCTTATCAAGAGAATTATTCGCTTCAAAAACAACTCAACTCATATTTAATTTTGAAGAGTTAATTTATGGTAGTAGCAACTCGGCCCGAAACAAAGCCTTTAAGTTCAGAGGAACTACGTAAGATTCACGCTTACTGGAGAGCATGTAACTACTTGGCAGTAGGCATGATATATCTACGGGATAATCCCCTACTAAAAGAGCCTCTCAAGCCTGAGCACGTGAAGAAGCGTCTATTAGGACATTGGGGAACAAGCCCTGGTTTAAGCTTTGTCTACATCCACCTCAATCGGCTCATTAAAAAGTATGACCTGAACGCTATCTACATGGCAGGCCCAGGTCACGGCGCTCCCGGAGTGCTTGCTCCTGTCTACTTAGAGAGAACCTATAGCGAAATTTATCCCGATAAGAGCGAAGACGAGGAAGGCATGAAGAAATTCTTCAAGCAATTCTCCTTTCCTGGTGGTATTGGTAGCCATTGCACTCCTGAAACTCCAGGCTCGATCCACGAAGGTGGTGAACTTGGCTACAGCCTTTCTCACGCTTATGGAGCTGCTTACGATCACCCTGATTTGATTGTTACCTGTGTTGTTGGTGATGGAGAAGCAGAAACAGGCCCCTTGGCTACTGCCTGGCACTCAAACAAGTTCGTCAATCCAATTCGTGATGGTGCAGTGCTGCCTATATTGCACCTGAATGGATATAAAATTGCCAACCCAACTATTCTGGCTCGGATTAGTCACGAAGAACTAGAAGACCTATTTCAGGGCTACGGTTATACACCCTACTTTGTGGAAGGGGATGACCCAGAAACCATGCATCAAGACATGGCTGCGACTCTAGAGGAGTGTGTGAACGAGATTCGCAAAATTCAGCAAGAAGCTCGCAGTAGTGGTGTTGTCAGACGTCCTCGCTGGCCAATGATTTTATTGCGTAGTCCGAAAGGTTGGACAGGGCCAAAAGAGGTAGACGGCCACAAAGTAGAAGGTTTTTGGCGTGCTCACCAAGTACCAATGGGTGCGATGCACAGCAACCCAGAGCATCTCAGGCTGTTGGAAGAATGGATGAAAAGCTATAAGCCAGAAGAATTATTTGATGAGAATGGTACTTTCATTGGTGAATTGAAAGAATTAGCACCAACGGGCAACCGTCGTATGAGTGCCAATCCTGTTGCCAACGGAGGATTTCTGCGTAAACAGCTGCTTCTACCTGACTTTAGAGACTATGCTGTTGCAGTCAGCGAACCTGGTAAAGTTGAGGCAGAAAATACTCGTCCACTCGGCAACTTTCTGCGCGATATTATGCGCAAAAACCCAACTAACTTCCGCATCTTCGGCCCAGATGAAACTGCCTCCAATCGACTGAATGCCGTCTACGAAGTCAGCAAAAAGGTTTGGTTGGCAGATATGTTACCTGAAGACCAAGACGGTAGTGAACTGAGTACCGATGGGCGGGTAATGGAAATGTTGAGCGAGCACACTTTGTTAGGGTGGCTTGAAGGCTACATACTTAGTGGCCGCCACGGCTTTTTCCACACCTACGAAGCCTTTGCCCACGTCATTGATTCGATGTTTAACCAACACGCTAAGTGGCTGGATATTTGCAAAAACGAAATTTCCTGGCGAGCTCCGGTATCTTCAGAGAACATATTGCTTTCTTCCACAGTTTGGCGACAAGACCATAATGGTTTTTCGCACCAAGACCCAGGCTTTATCGATATTGTCACCAACAAGAGCGCCGATGTTACTCGCATTTACCTACCTCCCGATGCTAACTGCTTGCTGTCAGTAGCAGACCACTGCCTGCGCAGCACTAACTATGTCAATGTGATTGTTGCTGACAAACAGAAACATCTGCAGTACTTAAGCATGGACGAAGCGATTAAGCACTGCACTAAAGGTATTGGTATCTGGGAATGGGCAAGTAATGATGATTGCGGTACAGATCCCGACGAACCTGATGTCGTGATGGCGTGTTGTGGAGATGTGGCAACCATGGAATCGTTAGCAGCGACGGCGATTCTGCGGCAGGAAATTCCCCACCTGAAGATTCGGTTCATCAATGTGGTTGACTTATTTACTTTGCAACCTCAGACAGAACATCCTCACGGGCTTTCTGATTGGGACTTCGATAGCTTGTTTACCAAAGATAAGCCAATTATTTTTAACTTCCACGGCTATCCTTGGCTGATTCATAAGCTTGCTTATCGTCGCACTAACCACAATAATCTTCACGTGCGCGGTTACAAAGAGAAGGGTAACATCAATACACCACTAGAATTGGCAATTGAAAACCAGGTTGACCGATTCAATTTGGTCATTGATGTGATTGACCGAGTACCAAAGCTTGGCCCTGCGGCTGCTTTTGTTAGAGAGCGTATGAAGAACGAAATTATCGAGAATGTGAACTACGCCTTCGAGAACGGTATGGACAAGCCTGAAATAGTTGATTGGAAGTGGCCGTACTAGCTTCAGCATGAATGTTAAGGGTTGGGGTTGTATTCCTCACCCCTAACTATTACAGCCAAGGTAGGTTGGATTGTAATCATTGAGGGTGATCGCTTAATCTCAACATTCTTACATTCAAAAAATATTCTATGAAGATAGAAAAACCAAACGACCAACCTCTTTCATTTGAAGATCTCAAAAATTTCGACAAACCAAAGGCTTTGATTAAGCGTGCTGTTGCAGATGGCAAGCTGTTTAAACAAGAAAAAGATTGCATTGATGTGACCATATATGCCGATAGAAAAGTTACGGTTGAGGAGCTAAATCTGTGTCAAAAAATTATCTGGGACAAAATCCAAAAAGGAGAATTGGAATATAGCTGGTGGTGAAAATTAAAATTTCAGACTCGCACTCACCAACTATTCAAGTTTAAAATTTGATCCCTCCCCAGGTAGACTATAGGAGCAGTTTAAGCAATGGATACTAAACAACTCTGGCAACGCTATCAAGACTGGCTCTACTATCATCCGGGTTTAGAATTGTATTTGGATGTCAGCCGCATACCATTTGACTTTGAATTTGTAGAATCCTTACAGCCAAAGTTTGAGCAAGCCTTTCAAAATATGGCTGCTTTGGAAGGAGGAGCGATCGCTAACCCAGATGAAGGTCGCATGGTAGGACATTACTGGTTGCGAAATCCAGATCTAGCCCCTACCGAGGAGATAAAAAAAGAGATAGTTGAGACTTTTGCAGAGATTGAAAACTTTTCCCAGCAGGTGCATACAGGCACGATTCATCCACCTGAAGCACCCAAGTTTACTGATATCCTTTCAATAGGCATTGGGGGTTCTGCCCTTGGCCCTCAGTTTGTAGCATCTGCTTTGGCCCCTAGTTCTCCACCCCTAGCGCTTCACTTTATTGATAATACCGATCCAGCAGGAATGGATCGGGTTTTGGATGGAATCAAAGACCGCCTCAAAAGTACTTTGATCATAGATACTAGTAAATCTGGTGGTACACCCGAACCACGCAACGGGATGCTAGAAGTCAAGCATATCTATGAAATTCAGGGATTGAACTTTGCTAAACACGCTGTTACCGTCACTATGAAGGGCAGCAAAATGGATCAGTTAGCTAAAGCTGAGGGATGGCTGGCAGAGTTCCCGATGTTTGACTGGGTAGGGGGACGCACCTCACAGATGTCTGCGGTGGGGCTGTTACCTGCTGCCTTACAAGGAATTGAGATTCGAGCGATTTTGGCTGGCGCTAAGGAGATGGATGCAGCGACGCGATCGCCTGAAATTAAAACCAATCCAGCTGCACTTTTGGCGCTTTGCTGGTACTTTGCTGGCGAGGGCAAAGGTAAAAAAGACATGGTAGTACTGCCCTACAAAGATAGCTTGCTATTGTTTAGTCGCTATTTGCAGCAACTAGTAATGGAGTCTCTCGGCAAAGAAAAAGACTTAGACAATCAGATTGTGAATCAGGGCATCGCCGTCTACGGTAACAAAGGCTCAACAGATCAGCACGCTTATGTGCAACAGTTGCGGGAAGGGGTGCCAAATTTCTTTGCCACTTTTATTGAAGTGCTAGAGGATCGCTCTGGTGCTTCTATAGAAGTAGAACCAGAAGTAACAAGCGGAGATTACTTATCAGGCTTTTTACAAGGAACTCAGCAAGCACTTTATGAAAAACAGCGGGGTGCAATTACAGTCACAATTCCCCAGGTGAATCCTCAGACAGTAGGGGCATTAATTGCTTTGTACGAACGAGCAGTGGGGCTATACGCTTCACTAGTGAATATCAATGCTTATCACCAACCAGGTGTAGAGGCTGGCAAAAAAGCTGCGGCATCGCTACTAGATTTACAAAGGCGAGTTTTGCAAGTTTTACGTACCACAGAGCGATCGCTAGATTTAAATACATTAGCCCAGCAAGTCGGTTTACCTGAACAAATTGAATCTATCTATAAGATAGTACGGCATTTGGCAGCCAATCAGCGTGGAGTCGTCTTGGATGGCGATCGCGCTCAACCATCTAGTCTGAGTGTCAGTTTGCATAAAGGCGATCGTCTCAATCAGGATAATTTCACCCGTACAACCAAATCTCTACAAGTCAACCGTTAAAAACAATGATTAATCAATCTGTTTGCTTCAGGAAAGTTTCAGTATTAGTTTTGGCAATCAGCGTCGCTGCTTGTGGCGGACAAAATAACAGTGCCACTGATGCAGCCGTCTCTAGAGTCGGACAACTGGATTTTGGCGTAAATATGCGATTAACTGGATCTGGTGCCTCTTTCCCAGCACCACTTTACCAGACTTGGTTTCAAAGCTTAAATAGACAAAATAAAAATCTGCAGATTAGTTATCAGTCAACAGGTAGCGGCGCTGGAGTTGAACAATTTACACAAGGCATCGTAGATTTTGGTGCCAGTGACGTGGCAATGACAGATAAAGAACTCCAAAAGGTGCCGCAGAACAGGGGCGTACTGATGTTACCCATGACCGCCGGTAAAATTGTGTTGGGTTATAATCTGCCAGGTGTTGAGCAATTAAAGCTATCACGGCAAAATTATACTGATATCTTCCTTGGCAAGATCAAGACTTGGAATGACCCAAAACTTGCTGCCACAAACCCTGGCATTAACCTCCCCAACCAACCAATCACACCAGTGTCTCGTTCAGATGGTAGCGGTACCACAGGCGTATTCACAAAGCACCTTAGTGCAATTAGCCCGGAATGGAACAGCAAAGTTGGTGAAGGTAAAACCGTTAATTGGCCTACAGGAGTAGGTGCCAAGGGCAACGAAGGTGTTACCGCCCAAGTTCTGCAAACTCAAGGTGCGATTGGTTACGTAGAGTATGGCTACGCCAAACAAAACAATCTTAAATTTGCTGTTTTGGAAAATAAATCAGGTAATTTTGTTGAAGCTAACGAGCAATCAGGAGCCAAAACCTTAGAGGCAGTAACTCTACCAGCTAATCTCCGCGCTTTTATTGAAGATCCACAAGGAGCTGATTCTTATCCGATTGTTACCTATAGCTGGATGTTAATGAATAAAAAATATTCCAATCCAGCAAAAGCAAAAGCAATCGAAGCGATGATTGAATATGGCTTAACTGAAGGTCAGAAGATAGCCCCCGAATTAGGATACGTTCCTCTGCCCCAGAACGTAGCTCAAAAAGTGGTAGCAGCAGCAGATGGAATTAGTCCAGATTTCCAAATCGCAGTCGGTACAAGCAATGAACCCAGCGCCAGCAAATAGCCGATCGCATCAATAAAGCTAAATAGAAGTAGGAGTTTTGCAATCATGAGCGCACAAGAACTTGTTGCTACTGCTAAAGCTATGGTTGCTCCTGGTAAAGGGATCTTGGCGATGGATGAGAGCAACGGTACCTGCAACAAACGTTTTGAGGCACTGGGTATCGCACCGACACAAGAAAATCGCCGGGCTTATCGGGAGCTAATCTTAACGGCTCCAGGATTGGGTGAATACATCAGCGGAGTTATTCTCTATGACGAGACAATCCGTCAAGCCAAAAAAGATGGAACTTCGTTTGTAAAAGTAATCACTGATGCCGGAATTATTCCTGGTATTAAAGTTGACACTGGCGCCAAAGACTTAGCAAATCATCCCCAAGAAAAGGTGACTGAAGGACTAGACGGACTGCGATCGCGTATTGCCGAATACTATGAGATGGGTGCGCGTTTTGCTAAATGGCGTGCTGTCATCACTATCAGTAAGAAGATTCCGAGTCGCGGTTGTATTGAGGCGAATGCACACGCCTTGGCACGCTATGCAGCACTTTGTCAAGAAGGAGGACTTGTACCGATTGTTGAGCCGGAAGTCTTGATGGATGGCGATCACACAATTGAGCGTTGCTACGAGGTTACAGAAGAAGTTCTGCATACTGTCTTCAATCAACTGTATGTGCAGCGGGTTGTTTTAGAACAAATGATCCTTAAACCCAGCATGGTAATTTCTGGTAAGGATTGCCCCAAGCAAGCTAATGTTGTCGAAGTGGCACAAGCTACTGTGGATTGTTTGTTGAGAGCGGTGCCTGCTGCTGTACAGGGTGTGGCATTTCTCTCCGGTGGTCAGAGCAATGAAGTAGCATCTGCACACTTGCATGAGATGAATGCTCGCTTCAGTTCGATTCTACCCTGGCCAGTGACATTCTCTTACGCTCGTGCGATCCAGCAGCCGGCACTGGAGTTGTGGAAAGGGGATAACGCTAATGTGCAGACAGCGCAAAAAGCTTTACTGCATAGAGCTAAGTGCAACAGCGCTGCTAGAAATGGCAAGTATAGCCCGGAAATGGAAAAATTAGCAGAACCAGCGATCGCTGGTTTTAGAGGTTCAAAGTCACCATTGTCTAGCCAGGACTAAGTATTTTGTAAACACAGAAGTCCCAAACTGACTAGTAGAGAATAAAAAATGACTTCTTTAAATATCTCAACAAATATTCGTACATTTGCTACTACTCCTTTCTCTGACCAAAAGCCTGGAACCTCTGGGCTGCGTAAAGCAGTTAGTGTTTTTCAACAACCTCATTACTTAGAAAACTTTATCCAATCTATCTTCGATACACTAGGAGACTTGCAAGGACAGACTTTAATTTTGGGTGGTGATGGTCGTTATTACAATCGCCAAGCCATTCAAACCATTCTCAAAATGGCAGCAGCAAATGGAATGGGCAGAATTAAAGTCGGTCAAAGGGGAATTTTGTCCACTCCTGCAACTTCCTGTATTATTCGCAAGTATCAAGCAATGGGTGGCATTATTTTATCTGCCAGCCATAATCCGGGTGGTATCAAAGGAGATTTTGGTGTAAAGTACAACATCGAAAATGGAGGCCCTGCACCAGAAAAAATTACAGAGGCCATCTATGCCCGCAGCAAAACAATAGCTCGATATCAAATCCTAGATGCGCCAGATGTGGATCTGGAAAATTTAGGTGAATCTCGACTGGGAGAAATGGTAGTAGAAGTCATTGACTCCGTACAGGATTATGAAAAGTTAATGGAGTCACTATTTGACTTTGCTCACATTCACCAACTTTTAACATCTAGAAACTTCCGAATCTGCATAGATTCAATGCACGCCGTGACTGGGCCATATGCTCATGCTTTATTTGAGCGGCGTTTAGGCGCACTCACAGGCAGCGTGCGTAACGGTAAACCTTTAGAAGACTTTGGAGGCGGACATCCCGATCCGAATTTGGTGTATGCCCATGAATTAGTTGATCTCCTTTATGGAGAAAATGCACCTGACTTTGGTGCTGCTTCTGATGGGGATGGCGATCGCAACATGATTTTGGGGCGCAAGTTTTTTGTTTCTCCTAGCGACAGCCTAGCAATCTTAGCTGCCAACGCTACTTTAGTTCCAGGATATCAAGCTGGTCTAGCAGGAGTGGCACGCTCGATGCCCACCAGTCAAGCTGTAGACCGAGTAGCAGCGCAACTTGGCATTGACTGCTACGAAACACCTACTGGCTGGAAATTCTTTGGTAATTTATTAGACGCAGGTAAAGCTACTGTTTGCGGTGAAGAAAGTTTTGGTACTGGCTCCAACCATATTCGAGAAAAAGACGGACTGTGGGCGGTACTGTTTTGGCTGAATATCTTGGCAGTGCGGCAACAATCTGTAGAGGAGATTGTCCGGGAACACTGGCAGAACTATGGACGCAACTACTATTCTCGCCACGATTACGAAGAAGTAGATGTCGAGCGAGCCAATGCTTTAATGGAGCGACTGCGATCGCAAATACCAAATCTGAAAGGAAAACAGTTTGGTAAGTATGAGGCTGAGTATAGCGATGACTTTAGCTACACTGACCCAGTAGATGGAAGTATTAGTCAAAAACAAGGTATTCGGATTGGATTTACTGATGGCTCCCGTATAGTCTTTCGTTTATCTGGTACTGGTACCCACGGTGCAACTGTGCGAATTTATCTGGAATATTACGAGCCGGATGCTGCCAAACAAAACTTAGAACCCCAGCAAGCCCTAGTAAATTTAATTGCGATCGCTGATGAAATAGCTCAGATTCGCACCTTAACAGGTAGAGACAAGCCAACTGTGATTACCTAATTGCTTCTCACAGCTAATGGTAAATAAAAACTTACATAAAATTTAAAATCGAGGAACACATGAACCCACCAGTAGAAACTTTACAGCAGACAATCAAGGTAGAAGACGATCGCACTGGTTTAAGTTTAGAAACCCTGAAGCGAGCAATAGCTGATAATCTTTTTTACATCCAAGGTAAATATCCTGCCATTGCGACTAAGAATGATTTTTACATGGCACTGGCATATACAGTACGCGATCGTCTTCTGCAACGCTGGCTCAACACTACTGAAACTTACTTAAAAAGTAAAGTAAAAGTAGTTTGCTATCTCTCCGCAGAATTCCTGATGGGGCCACACTTAAGTAACAACTTGGTAAACTTAGGAATTTACGAGCAAGTGCGTAGAGCAGTTGAGGAATCCGGTTTAGATTTTGTCGAATTACGCGAACAGGAAGAAGAACCGGGCTTGGGTAACGGAGGCTTAGGGCGTCTTGCTGCCTGTTATATGGACTCGCTTGCTAGCTTAGAAATTCCAGCGATCGGCTACGGTATTCGCTACGAATTTGGTATTTTCGATCAAGAAATTCGCGATGGTTGGCAAATTGAAATCACCGATAAATGGCTACGCTATGGCAACCCCTGGGAGATTGAGCGTCCAGAAGCAAGTATAGATGTAAAATTTGGCGGTTATACCCAAGCCTATAACGACGAGAAAGGTCACTATCGAGTTCGTTGGATTCCCGATATAATTGTCAAGGGTGTTCCTTACGATACACCAATCCTTGGATATAAAGTCAATACTGCCAATACTTTACGTTTATGGAAAGCTGAAGCTCCCGAATCATTTGAATTTGAGGCGTTTAATGTTGGCGACTACTATGGTGCAGTCAACGAAAAAGTGGTTGCAGAAAATATTACTAAAGTTCTCTATCCCAATGATGAGCCAATTCAAGGTAAACAACTACGTCTGCAACAACAGTACTTTTTTGTTTCTTGTTCCCTGCAAGATATGATCCGCTTGCACTTGCAGAGACAGGATAGTTTAGATAACTTCCACGAGTCGTTTGCAGTCCAACTCAATGACACCCACCCTGCTATTGGTGTTGCTGAATTAATGCGGTTGTTGGTGGATGAGCATCAAATGGATTGGGATCGAGCTTGGCAGATTACCCAAAATACTTTTGCTTATACCAACCATACCTTATTACCTGAAGCTCTAGAAAAGTGGCCTCTAAGCCTATTTGGTAGACTTCTACCCAGGCATCTACAAATTATCTATGAAATCAATCAACGTTTCCTCGGTCAAGTTCGGGCTAAATATCCCGACGATCACCAGCGCATTGCCAGACTCTCACTGATTGATGAAAGTGGCGAAAAGTATATCCGTATGGCACACTTAGCTAGTGTTGGGTCTCATGCCATCAATGGTGTTGCTGCACTGCACACAAAGTTACTTCAGCAGGATGTGCTTCGGGATTTTTATGAATTGTGGCCTGAAAAGTTCAGTAATAAGACTAATGGTGTGACACCACGCCGCTGGATAGTAGTGAGTAATCCTAAACTGGCTGAACTAATTAATCGCAAAATCGGGACAAACTGGATAAAACATCTAGAGGAACTAAAGCAACTAGAAGCTTTTGTTGAGGATGCTGAGTTTAGGCAACAATGGCGACAGATTAAGCAGGACATTAAGCGCGATTTGGCAGAGTACGTCAAGAAAAATCATGCAATTGACATCAATCCTCAATCGCTGTTTGATGTTCAGGTAAAGCGCATTCACGAGTACAAGCGTCAACACCTGAACGCGCTGTATATTATCACGCTCTACAATCAGATTAAGCAAAATCCTAATATTGACGTTGTACCTCGCACCTTCATCTTTGGTGGTAAAGCAGCTCCTGGCTATTTCATGGCCAAGTTGATTATTAAACTCATCAACTCCGTAGCTCAGGTAGTTAATAACGATCCTGATGTACGCGATCGCCTCAAGGTGGTTTTCCTGCCAGACTATAATGTTAGGTTTGGTCAGCGAGTCTATCCCGCTGCTGATTTGTCGGAGCAAATCTCTACTGCTGGTAAAGAAGCCTCTGGCACTGGCAACATGAAATTCTCTATGAATGGAGCATTGACAATTGGCACGCTTGATGGCGCCAATATCGAAATTCGCGAAGAGGTGGGAGCTGAGAATTTCTTCTTGTTTGGATTGACAACACCAGAGGTATATGCATTGAAAGCCAAAGGCTACAACCCTTGGGATTACTATCATGCCAATTCGCAACTAAAAACAGTAATTGATTTGATTAGTTCAGGATTTTTCTCTCATGGCGATACGAGTTTATTCCGACCGTTGGTAGATTCGTTACTTTATCATGATCAGTATATGCTGTTTGCCGATTACCAGTCTTATGTAGACTGTCAGGAGCAGGTAAATCAAGCTTACCGCGACGAGGAAAAATGGACACGAATGTCAATTCTCAATGCTGTACGGATGGGTAAGTTCTCTTCTGATCGTGCAATTCGGGAATATTGCCAAGAAATTTGGAACGCCCAGCCAGTTAATGTAGAAATGCAAGAGTACGTACAACCAAAACCGGACATGGGAAAAGAAGCACAATCTGTGGCTTCTCAAGCTTCTCAAGCGTGGTTAGGAGCTAAGGTCTAGTCAGTATAAGGCAGGAGGCAGAAGAAAATTAGGACAAGGAGACAAGGAGTTGAGGGAGGTGAGGAAGCAATCAGAGTAAATTCTTCCCCATCTTCCCTATCTTCCCCATCTCCTCCATCTTCCCCTCTCCTTGTCCTCTTCTATACGCAGTTCATGAAGGCTACTTGTTCACTGATTTTAATAATTAACCTATGAGCCTAAAATTATACCTATTACGACACGGGGAAACAATTTACAGTCGCACAGGTGGTTATTGCGGTGTACTAGATCCGGATTTAACCCCAGAAGGACATTTGATGGCTCAGGCGTTTGCCGAGACTTATAGCAAACTACCCTGGGAAGCTATTTATGTCAGTCCAATGAAACGCACGATCGCCACTGCCAAGCCGTTGTGTGATGCGATCGGGATGGAAATGCAACTGCGGGATGGGCTAAAAGAAATTAACTACGGTCAGTGGGAAGACAAAACCGTAGATTATGTAAAAGAACACTACAGGGATGATTATGTTCGGTGGTTGACTGAACCTGCTTGGAACCCTCCAACTGATGGAGAAACTGCCGTCCAAATTGCCAGCCGCTCTTCAGTAGTTATTGCTGAAATAGAAGAAAAATATACCACAGGCAATGTTTTAGTGGTGTCGCACAAAGCAACTTTGCGGATTATTCTATGTGGATTGTTGGGTATAGATTTAGGACGATACCGCGATCGCATTAATGCTTTGGCTGCCTCTGTTAGTGTTGTTAAGTTTGATCATCATGGCCCATTATTAGAAGTGTTGGGCGATCGCTATTACTTGCCGGAAGAACTACGTGCCTTAACAGGAACTTAGAGCTAGGCGTTGTCCTTGGTAAACAAAATGAATATCTTAGTTTTAAATGCAGGCTCAAGCAGTCAAAAAAGCTGCCTGTATGCACTTAGGCATGATGTACTACCATCACAACCACCTGAACCTCTTTGGGAAGCACAGATTGACTGGACGCATCAGCAAGGTGTGGCAGAACTCAAGGTAAAAACAGCTACTGGAGTTGTGCTCAAAGATGAGCTACCCTCTGTTTCGCGGGTTAATTCAACCTTAAAGATGCTCGAAACACTGTGGAGTGGCAAAACACAGGTATTAGAAAAACCGCAGGCAATTAATATTGTCGGGCATCGAGTCGTGCATGGAGGACAAAAGTTTCGCTCCAGTACGCTAGTGACTCCTCAAGTGAAAGCTGCGATCGCTGACTTAACCGATTTAGCCCCTGCTCACAATCCTGCTAACTTGGAAGGAATGGAAGTAGTTGAACAAATTCTCGGCACTGAATTACCCCAAGTTGCAGTTTTTGACACCGCATTTCACACACAAATGCCTCTTGCTGCGGTTGTCTATCCTGGGCCGTATGAATGGCTAGAAAAAGGTATCCGACGCTACGGGTTTCACGGGATTAGTCACCAGTACTGTGCTCAACGAGCAGCACAAATTTTAGGGCGAGAACTGAAGCACCTGCGCCTAATCACCTGTCACTTGGGTAACGGTTGTTCTCTTGCTGCTATCCGTAATGGCTACAGTGTAGATACCACAATGGGGTTTACGCCTCTTGAGGGTTTGATGATGGGTAGTCGCTCTGGCTCCGTTGATCCTGGTATTTTAATTTACCTGATGCGGCAGAATAATTACACTGCTGACGAGTTGGATAGGTTATTGAATAAAGCCTCTGGTTTGCAGGGAATATCGGGTATATCTGCGGATATGCGGCAAATTATGACGGCTCTAGTTGAAGGTAATTCACGCGCCCGATTAGCGCTTGAAATCTACGTTCATCGTCTCCGCTCTGGTATTGGTGCAATGCTTGCCAGTTTGGGAGGGTTAGATGCCTTAATTTTTACCGCAGGAATTGGAGAGAATTCTTCGGAGATTCGGGCTGCTGCCTGTGAAAGTTTTGAATTTCTGGGATTGCAACTCGATCCCCAAAAAAATACACGTTCACCTGAAGATAGAGATATTGCCACAGCTAATTCAAAAGTGAGAATTTTGGTGATTCATACCCAAGAAGACTGGGCGATCGCTCAAGAATGTTGGCATTTATTGTGTAGTAATTGAGTGGTGTAAATTTCAGAGCAATGATTCAGAATAGCTATATAAAATTCATGTCAATTACTGAAGAATCGTTTAAAGATTTTACGCTACCCTGCTACTAACTCTAAATTAAGAATCGAAAATGACAAACAAAGATGAGTTTCTGTATACATACCGTCCTTATCATGGTGAAGTTAAACCAGAGAATCTAGCATTCAATGCAAATTTACAAGAATTTGCACAGCGAATTAGCTATATTTGCAGTCTAGAAACCAACGGCAAAATAGATTCGGATCAGGCATATCAACAAATCAAAGACATTTGGAAAGGATTAAAACGCTCCAAAGAACAGCTAGGAATTAGCAAAGATCAAGAACGCCCTCCTGAGGAATGATAGATTCTTAGCTGATTTGGAAAGCAGCAAGAAAGTTTTTATCGTCTATTGGATTCACGATTTAGATTTTCTGTGTCAACCAAGCTAGGATACTGTCTTTACTCTCTGTCAAGCCCTTGTATATCAGTGATTTTGATGTCATTGACTGAATAGCAGAAACTAACTTTGAGCGCAACTGTGGATCTTGTTTGATTGCACCACAATCTCGAAAGTAAGTACGGATACTAAACAGCGCTGCCTGATATTCTGGTAGCCCCCAAACGACTTGGCGTTCAATTCGTAAATAGAGCCGAGGATTGTAAGGATCAAAGTTTCTACCTTGCCACTGCTGAATTGGTATATTCGTTGGCGGTTTGGGGTGATGGTTAAGGCGAGTATCTGTACTCAAACCCCAAGCAAAGCGCACCATTGGTTTGTGAGCAATCATTGTGTTGACGATCGCATCTGCCCGCCGATTAATTTTTTCCATCCCTGCCACAGGTGTATGTATGGCATTGAAATCTTTACCAATTTTATCTTCAGCAGACCAGTGGTTGGGATAGCAAAGATGAACTGCACTCAGCCAGTTCCTACCATCAGCAGCACGACAGATGACTGTCAAATCTTCCTGTATTTGTGTAGCAAGAGCATCAAGGATTGAGACATAAGGTGGAAAGACAGGTTTTCCATTTGTTTGAAAAGACAGTAACTGCCAATTTCCATCTAGGTAGAAAGTTTCTGCACTCAGGCGGCTATGAAATGTAATCTTGTCACTAGCTTGCTGTTCGACTTGAAAATGATGGGGATGTTCTTTGGTAAGGCGATGAATCATTAAACGAGCGATCGCACTGGCTACATCAGTGGAATAATTGCAAGTCTGGTAGTATTTGCTCAAACATTCGGCACGAGCAGACAACTTCAGTTCACGATAATCAGCAAAATTATCATCAATTTGAAATACTTGGCGATCGGTAATACCGTTACCTAAGTCAAAGCCAAAAGGCATCAAACCTGGTTTAACTTCATAGCGTCCGTTATCAAGCGGAAAATAGGAAGCACAGTTGCTAGATGCTTCTGTTGTTGGTACTTCCTGCCATACATTATCTAAGGAAGAGGTTTGGATACAAGTCTTGTACATAATTAACTTGGCAATGGTGAGTTACCCATCACAAGTAAGTAGACATAAATTAATTCTTGGTTGAGTTAAAGAAGTTAGGTTTAAAGCTTCAATAATTAATTAGCTAATTTCTTTAGATTATCTCAGCACTTAAATACCAATATATAGTAATTAACCTAGATAAAGTTTTATATTCTTACAACTAATTTTATCTATTTTTGATGACATTTATGAAAATTATAGGAATCCGGTTTGATGACTGAAAAAATGAAGTATTTATAGGGGAGGCAATTTGCTGTGTAGATTTTCTGATCGCAAAACTGCCGTTGTGTTATGACTTTAGTCTAACGCACCCAACTCTTGAAAACGGTACGTTAAGCCCTGCGATCACACACCCTATGTGTTTTTCAAAAATCAAAGATGAGTCCTATAGTTGCTTTAGTAATAGACTATTTTTGAACAATATATATTAATAAAAATCTATTAATCTTGCTTATTGCAGATTTACTTATATCTTTAGATAGATGTTAGGTAATTGACTTCCACTGCTCAATAATATGGCTGATTGAAGATAGGGACTAGAGGAAAGAGATTTTCATTACCTCATTGTGTGATTTATTACATGAACGTCTGAGTTGAAAATAGAATTGGGGGTGCTTTGTTGTGAAATTTTAGATTGTAGGTATCTGTTTTGAAAACAGAGCTAGAAAATGATTTTTATAATTTTTGTATAATACATCACACAAAATTTGATTCTGACATGACTCTTATCTCATGAGATATGACAGAAATCTTAACTGGTATTGGCTTTGGTTGAAATAACGATGGAGCGATCGCAGCAGTTAAAGTTTTAATTTCTTCACCTTAAGTACAGGCGGTTCCAGCGAAATTATGAGCCTGGATAAAAACCGCGATGAGTTGATCTATAAAATTTATTACTTGTATAACTAATTACTAACTTTTCTGTTTGACGTGAAGTATATTGTATGACTAATCTCTAAAGGTGTGTAATTATGATGTTTTTATTTCTTTATATAGAGTATTCTCTAAAGAGAAAAAAGAAATAATTACTAGGCTTTGTAAATCAGCAATATTTCATCTATCAAAGCTTTAGAACAATTAAACCACCACCTAAAAGCTTATCTATATTGGCTTGTGTGGGAGGAGTGGTAACAGCGATCGCCACTGATAGTCGATTAGTCTCAACATAATTTCTGGTACTTCCGTTGTGCAAAAAATTGACATATTAACATCCCAATTTACCTCCCCAGTTCAAGAAACTGAAGCAATTGCCAGGCTTGATGCTCAATCCTTAGCTTGGCGCGGTACACCGATTAGCCCTAGCCAAATTAAAATTGCCAAAACTCCCTATACTGCCCCTGGCGTAGGAACGTTAACACCAGAAGAAATAGCGATCGCTCATCAAGCTTGGTTATATTTTGAGCGCAACTGGAACAATGAAACAGGCTTAACTAATTCTATTGATGGATTAAGTTCTGTAACGATTTGGGATCAAGCAGTGGCTATTGCTGCATTAGTGAGTGCAAAAGAACTCAATATCCTGTCTGCATCAGAGTTTGAAATCAAAATCAGCAAGACTTTGCAAACTCTAGCAACGCTACCTTTGTACAAACAAGAACTACCCAACAAGATTTATAATACAAAAACTCTCATACCCATTAATTATGGTCAACTAGAAAAACGTGAAGAAATTGGTTGGTCAGCTTTAGATTTGGGAAGGATGGGAATTTGGCTAAAAATTGTCGGAGCAAAATATCCCCAACTGCAAGCGCAGACAGAAGCTGTTTGGAAGCATTGGCGAGTTAAACGTCTCACCAAAAATGGACAAATGTATGGTACCAGCGTAGTCCAGAATAAAGAAGAATATAACCAACAAGGTCGTTTAGGTTATGAGAATTACGCTGCCTATGGTCTAAAATTGTGGGATCTATATGTTAACCAAGCCTTGGATTATCAATCCCACACTGCCTTTGTCAATATTTACGGGCAGGGAGTTCCCTATGATCGGCGCAACTACAAAAATTCAGGAGCTAATAACTACGTTCTCAGCGAACCCTATATCTTGGATGGCATTGAAACAGGTTTTCAAGCTTTGCCTAAAGCTTACGCAGACAGGGTTCTAGCTGCTCAAGAAGCTCGCTATCAGGCAACAAAACAATTAACTGCTGTTACCGAAGACTATTTAGATCGTCCTCCCTACTTTGTTTACAATAGCTTGTTTGTGAACGAAGAAACCTGGGCTACCATCACAGATAGTGGACAAAAATACAATCATTTACGGTTTCTCAGTGCTAAGACAGCTATCGGTTGGCACGTGCTTTACAATACTGCTTACACCCGTCAGTTATGGGACTTTGTTCAAGTAAATCTTAAGTCTGGTAATGGCTGGTACAACGGCTTCTACGAATCTCTGCATCAGCCGAACAAAGCTCTCACCGCTAACAATAACGGTGTGATTCTGGAAAGTCTACTCTATAAACAAGTTGGCAAACCACTAACGGTGTGGGCAGGAGTACATACAGCTTATTATTCTGGCTAAATATTTATGCGTAGGTACTTGTATACCGCCATGCTAGGGCAAAGTGGCACAGTGATTACGCATCAACAACATGGCAAGTTTAGCCAGTGGTTTCATGCCCCTAGCATTAGGTTGGCTAGCATAGTACTATGAGTTACAGCAAACGATGTGGTTGTTTCTGACTGCACCGATGATCTTGTTAATTGGGTTAGTTTGAAAGAAATTTTTGATTTTTGAATTTTGCGATCGCTTCATTATTCGCAACTTAAAATTCTGTGTCTGCTCCAAATTAGATCATAATTATTCGCAAAAAGAGAGATAATAATTGTATGGTGAAAAGTGAGGAAGTTGTTTGTAAATAGCAACTATACCGGAGGTGCATATGAGCCGTCTTTTATACGAGCATTCCTTGTCATACAAAGGATATCTCATCATTCCCTTTGTTTTTGGCAAAGCGAATAATTACGACATTTATTCGTATAAATTATTATCAGAAATTGGTTATCAAAGCCACTTTCATAAAGCAGAAAATCCAGTAGGAATCTGTGGCAGCAGCATCAGTAATATCCTTGAGATAGCCAAAGAACATCTTGACAATAACCTAGAATTCACCAGTAAAGGTGATTATTTTCAACATCGCTACGTATATCGCAATAATTTAATTATTGTGTATCAAGAAAGTGGTAAATATTTTTACGATCATTATCCTCCAGACTCATTGAATAATATCGCAGCACCCAAAATCTTCACATCAGAATTTGAATGTTTAAATTGGATCAAGCAAGGACTTAATGGATTGCATGTGCGGCGTAGTTAGATAGTAGCTAACCAAGTTAATTGCTCGTGCGATCGCCCTCAGGTAAATACCTATTTTTTTATGCCCTCCACCTGCATAACGCAGGTGGTTTTGATGATTTGTAAATAAATTATGGTAACCAAAAATCAGGCAAGATAGATTTGCCGACATGACGTGCAGCACGATTTACAGTTCTTGCTAACTGAATATGAGGTTCATCTACTTCCACTGGTAAAATATTAGCTAATTGTCCTTTCCCTAAAAAGGAAATTGTTAAATTTGCTGCTTCCAAACCTGTAACATAGGCTTTTTCTTGCGACCAAGAACCGTGACGATTAATAATCCAATCACCACTCATAAACACATTTTTCAAACAAGTTCTTGCTGGCAACATATAGCGATAGCTGCCAGGAGCAAAGTGAGTTACTGCTTGTGGTAAACGAATGACACTGCTGTCAATTACTTTTGCTGTTTGGAATTGGGGTATACAATGTGCTAAATAACGTTGTACAATCGGCACAATTTCTTTGTCTTCTAAAGAAATAAATTGGTTAGCGTGATAAAAATCAACTTCAACAACTGTTCCTGGTTCATTTTTATATTCATCATGTAATGCATTTAAATCAAAAAATGTCCATCCGGTAGTTTCATCAAAGCCAAAACAAGCATTAGAAGGACGAGGAATATTAATTTTGCGGTCAAACCACAAACGAGTTGCTAAAACATCAATCGCTCCTAAATTACTTACATTGCGGAATTGTTCGCGACTTTGAAGATTGACACTACTGGAAATAATTTTCTTCATGCCAGTGATGCCAACAGCAAAAATTACTGCATCAGCTTCAAACACTTCATCACCGCAAACCACTCCTGTTGCCTGATTATTACTATCAACAATGACATCAGTAACTCGTTTGTTGGCGAGTAATTTTCCCCCTGCTTTTTCAATGCGTTCTACCCAAGGGCGAAAGATTCTTTCGCCGATAGTGCCGCGACACCACACTACATCAAAATCGGGTTGATGCGCCAGAATAAAGAAATACAGCATTCCCAAAGTTGCGGCAGCAGAACATTGTTCGCCTGGAGCAAATAAACCAACTAATAGCATTGGTTCAAAAGATTCTCGGTAAAGACGTGCAGACACACTAAAATCTTTGAACAATTCACGGGCAGTCACAAAATCGTAACGCCGCCAAGCTTCATCGGAATTATCAAAATCAACTACGGCATAAAGTAAAGGTAAGGCACTCAGGCGATCAATTAATGGTAGTCGTTTGAAATACGTATAAACAAAAGTACCTAAAGGAGTCGGCAGACGCGGTAAATCTTGAAAAATCGGAGACTCAACCTCCAAACCAACGGGTGAATATTGTGAAGAACGAGTCCAATTGGTAAAAGGGTTAATTCCTAATTCATTAATTAGAGAAAAAATATTTTTGTAAGGATACCAAAAGCCGTGAATGCCTGCTTCCACAGCACGCCCTCCTGATGTTCTCCAACCAGCTACTAGCCCACCAGGATAAGAGCCTGCTTCGAGCAGTGTCACATCGTAACCTTGTTTTGCCAAGTGGTAGGTTGCGCCTAAACCAGCCCAACCTGCACCAACAACAACAACTTTTTTACGCTGTGACGATTCTGCCATTGTAGTCTCCGATTTTTTAGTCTACTCAAAAATTTATAAATAACAAGGTTGGTAATTAAGTAAGTCAGAAAAATTCAATAGATGTGAATAAATATAAATTAGCCTACGGCTAACGCACCTGAAATTCTGGATGGTGCGTTGCCCTGCGCGACAACACACCCTACATAGATATTTCTTAACTTAGTTTACTAGTTCCCAATCCCTAACTTCTGCATTCTTTTATTGGGTTTTTACTGTCACGATTGCTGACATTCCGGGAGTGATTCGGGATTCATAACCTTGAATGCTATTAGGATCGAACACAATTTTGATGGGGATTTCTTGCATCTCATTATTTCCAATGGCACTAGCTGGAAGACGTTCCTCGGAAGAAATATCTTCTGGAGGAAAGGCAAACATACTAGAAGTTGGGTACATACTATCTACCTTGCCTTGGAACGTCCGACTGTGGAAGGCGGGAATTTTTATGTTCACATTTTGCCCAGGCTGTATTTTTTCTAACTGTGTTTCTTGAAAATTAGCAATAATCCAAGGATTGGGCTGCACTATGGTGAAAAGAGTTTGTCCTGGTTCTACCCTCTGCCCAACTTGAATGTTTTTGTTACCGATTTTTCCATCAACTAAGGCAGTGATTTGAGTATAAGATAGCTGGAGTTCAGCTTTTTTCAGATCCGCTTGCTTTTGAGCGATCGCCGCCTGCGCTGTTTTATACTGTTGCTCGTTTAGCTCTCTTTGCTGCCTGATGACTTGTAACTGCGAGAGATTATTTTTGTTTGTTTGAGTGTTTTTATTTGCTGGATTTTGTGGACGTGGCTCTGATAATTGTAGGAAAACAGGATTATTTGCGGCATTTTTGATTTTTTCTTGTGCCAAATTCGCTTGCTGTTTGGCTAATTCTAAGGATGCTTTTGCCTGAGCCAAAGATATTTGATAGTCACGGGGATCGAGTTTTACCAATACCGTGCCAGGAGATACAAATTGGTTATCACTGACTGCTACTTCGGTAACTACCCCTGATATTCGAGATGTGACGGGATGAATATCTGCTGTGACGTAGGCATGGCCAGTTTGTAAATTGTTTTGGGTGTACTGCCAACGACGGTAAGCGTAAATTCCTGAAGCGATCGCTCCTACACCTAATAAGACTCCCAATCCCACTACAGGTAGCAAACGCTTAGAAAATGGCGAAACTCTTTTTGTGGTGCTACTACCGGAATCACTAACAGTGATAGCTGTCATCACCTCTTGCTCCAAAACTGGAGTTTTTTGTTCCTCCAATCCTGCGACTTGCTGGGTGTTTTGTGAAGAATTTAGGCGTTCCATCGCGATCTTCTTTTAGGCATCGATTGAGGATTTCTGGGGTAAAACGGATGACTGAATAAATTTGATTAATTATTTACCAGTAGTAATTCCTATTTGTCCCCTGTTTTTATTCAACTACAGATCATCCACCAATTTTTACCTTAGTCATTAAGTTATTTTGAAGAACGACACTCTAAATTCTGAATTCAAGAAAATTAAAGCAGCTTTAAGCCATACTGCGATTACGCCAAACGTGCCAAAGCTAAGTCGCGAATCAGTGGAACTCTAGAACTCAAATAAGCACTGATTGTGTTAGTTTCTTCACTAGTAAGCCATGTTTTGTTTCTAAGCTGCCACAGTAACTGTTGAACAAGTTCTGCATCAGGAAATTGAACAAGAGTACTAGTCTGAGTTTCCTCAACTACAGTCCATAGCAGACGTAATGTAGAAGCGTTCACAGTATGTACCTCCACTGCAACTGCTGGTCATTTGGATCTCAGCATTGAAGTTCTACTGAAACCTAAAAAAAATCTTAAATCGATTCATTTTAGATTTCCTTAATATTTACAAAGGTTTATAAGAATTTAGTAATTTAGATAGGAATCTAAATATAACTTCAACTAGCCGCAGTGAGGAGTTCTGTATATGGGGGAATAGGTTATTCTCAGCAAAACCTATTTGGTGTTGGTGCTAAAGTAAGGGCGGCAGTTTTTGCCCTGACTGTGGAGATAAGTATGCAACCCAAATGGCTAGAATGGGCGAGACAACTACAAGCGATCGCTCAAAATGGTTTAACTTTTTCTGAAAATGCTTTTGATATTGAACGCTTTAAAGCAATACAAGCGATCGCTGCGGAAATCATGGTTACCCACACCAACGCCGAACTTAGTTATATCCTTGATTTGTTTGCTCGCGATGTTGGATATGCGACTCCTAAGGTAGATGTACGGGGTGCAGTGTTTCGCGATGAGCAAATCTTGCTTGTGAAGGAACGATCTGACGGTTGTTGGACTTTACCTGGTGGATGGGCTGATATAGGTTCCTCGCCCAGTGAAGCAGTTGTCAAAGAAATTTATGAAGAATCCGGTTACCTAGCCCGTGCGATCAAACTTGTTGCTGTCTATGACAGAGATAGACAAGGACATCCACCTTTTCCACATTACATCTACAAGCTATTTTTTCAGTGCGAATTGCTTGGTGGTTTCCCATCTCCCAGTATTGAGACAGAAGCTGTGGGATTTTTTCCTGAGGATGAAATTCCCGAATTGTCTGTTGGGCGTGTCACAGCAGCGCAAATTACCAGACTTTTTGAGCATTATCGCCATCCAGAGTTATCGACTGATTTTGATTAAGCTGAGTGTAAATAATTAGAATGCCTTAACATGAAAAAACAAAATCATCATGGAAAGAAGCGATCGCCTCACAATAATTTTGGATTTTGGATTGCTAATCTTTAACTTCCCAACTGTTTCACGTAGATAGAACAACATTATTTATCATTTATCCTAAATTTGGCGTTAATCTACCTTGCTCTTTTGACGTTCGTAAACAAGCCTCAATTCTTCTTGATGCTGCCAAGCCCAATCTGCCAAAGCTGCTATAGGTTCAATCAACTTTTCACCAAATGGAGTGAGATTATATTCCACTTTTGGTGGCACAACTGCATACACAGTTCGTTCAATAATACCTGCGGCTTCCAACCTTCTTAGGGTTTGTGTCAGCATTTTCTTGGAAACTCCAGGAATTTGACGCTGAAAATCACTGTATCGACTGGTACCAGAAGACAAAATATACAACACTGGTGGCGTCCACTTATCTCCTACCAAATCGAGCATTCGCCGCATCGGGCAATCTGGGCTAAGAAGGGGTTTTCGGTCATTTTTGGGAACCATGAGGTAACTATATCACCAGAAAGTGCCTACTTGTGGAAAAGAGTCTAAATCAGTCACACTAGTTTATTGGTTGATTGGGTGTGAATAAGATGACAATATTGGAGAACAAAGTTGCATTGGTTACAGGTGGCACTTCTGGGATTGGACGCACTACAGCGATCGCCTTTGCTCGTGCTGGTGCTAAAGTTGTTGTTGTCGGACGACGTGAACAAGAAGGTAATGAGACTGTTCGTCTGATTCGTGAGGCAGGAAGCGATGGCTTGTTTGTTCAAGCAGATGTAGCCAAAGAGGCAGATGTAGAAGCAACAGTTGCTGCAACTGTAAACAAGTTTGGTAGTCTCGACATAGCATTTAATAATGCAGGTATGCTTGGTCAAAATGCCTTATTAGTAGAGCAAACAGAGCAAGCTTACGACCGAATCTTTGCAGTCAATGTGAAAGGGGTTTTTCTATGTATGAAGTACGAAATTTCCCAGATGTTGGCTCAAGGCAATGGTGGAGCGATTGTTAATACATCGTCTATCAATGGTTTCCGTCCACTAGCACCAGGTTTTTCAATCTACAACGCTTCCAAAACAGGTGTGATTATGCTGACAAAAACAGCAGCATTGGAATACGCATCACAAAAAATCCGAATTAATGCGATCGCCCCAGGGCCAATCGAAACTGATATGCTAAATCAAGCAACTGGTGGTAATGCCAAAGCTTTCGAGAATTTTGTTCCTGCTGGACGTTTGGGCAAGCCTGATGACATAGCCGATGCTGTTCTGTGGCTATGTTCTAATTCTGCTGATTATGTGAATGGACACACCCTTGCTGTTGATGGAGGGGTGCTGGCAGCTTAACAATTCTATCTGGAAATTATTGTCATACTATTTCACAAAAACTCTCATACAAATACAGGCGGCGTAGAAACGTAAAATTTGAAGCAGCGCGTAGCGGAGAGAAGCACCATGCGGCAATCTCTCCGTAACAGCTAAATAAATTCAAAAATTGGAACTTACTTCATATAATTATTCTCCTGCATATTTACACTGATTGATAATATCTGCGATAAAAGGTCTGTCTGGTAAATTCCAAAGTCGGATGACACAGCTTGAAGTTTGAGGTATAGCATATTGGCATACATCACGAGCTTGAGCATAGTTCAAGCCAGTTTGATCCCAAATCTCTCTCACACACTGCTCTGTGTACTGTGTAGCAGCTTGAATCTTTGGCACTAAGGAGATGGTGGTAACTAAGGAGAGTGAAACTGTAGATATAAATAAAGTCTTTACGGAGGACATAAATCTCATATGCAGACCTCTTAGTCTTGGTAGAAGGTGATAAATGTATTAAAATCCTTATCTGACCGAGTTTAAGCCTGAGAATGACTGAGTAAGGCTGACTTTTGAGCTATTGCATTCATCAGCTATTGCATCCATGTAGAATCTAACTAGCTTAGATGTATCAATATGCCGCGATCGCTCAAGGTTCGACAAGACTTTATAGAAAAAGTTAAGCTAGCAGTAAGACGGAACGGCTTTCCTAGTCAACAGGCTCTCGCTGAGGAACTAGGCATGGCTCGCTCTACAATAGTCAATTTTTTGACTGGTAAACCAGTTGATCGGGCTGTTTTTGTAGATATATGTCAGAAATTAGCCTTAAACTGCCAGGAGATTGCTGAGTTTGACATGGAAACTCCATTAGTTTCTACTACAGAGACTCAGATCGAGTCCAGCAGAAATTATAGAGACTTGGAAGAGACGGACGATGTATCAACCTTTATTGAAAATAAAGAGCCGCTTGCGCATATATGTGCTGTGGAAGCCCAAGTTATGGATTTTGCATTTTATGTAGAACGTCCTCCCATTGAAGAACGTTGTTATTCAGAAATTTTGAAGCCTGGATGTCTGCTGCGAATTAAAGCGCCTTGGCAGACAGGAAAAACAGAGTTAATGTCAAGGTTGATACATTACATCGAACAAAAGGAATATCGAAGAGCGGTTTTGAACCTGCGGGATGCGACTCAAGAAGATTTCAGTAACTTAGATAAATTTTTACAGTGGTTTTGTACTATCGTTGCTAATAGATTAGAGTTGAGTATTAGTGTTGAAGAACACTGGCATAAGAGTCTTGGAAATAGCAAGATTAAATGTCGAAGCTACTTTGAAAAGTATTTATTACCAGGTGAAAACCCCTTAGTTTTAGCTTTAGATGAGGTTGACAGAATTTTCCCCATTCGAGAAATTGCCAGTGAGTTTTTAGGTATGCTGCGAACGTGGCATGAGGATGCTAAAACTCGTCAAATCTGGCGACAATTCCGGCTCATTGTGTTACATTCAGAAATTTACACTGAAGTTGATATCAATCAATCTCCATTTAATGCTGGATATGAGGTGATATTAACAGACTTTAACCAAGAGCAAGTGCTAAATTTAGCACAGAAGTATGGACTGAATTTTGATACAACCAAAGTCACACAGTTAATGGCTACAGTAGGAGGGCATCCTTATTTAGTAGGAGAAGCCCTCAAACAGATAGAGCAACAAAATACAACCCTTGAAGCAGTGCTGCAAACATCTTACACAGTATGGGGAATTTATAGCCGCCACTTAGAACGACATTGGAGAAATTTGCAATCTAATGCTGAATTGGCTCGTGCTTTTGAAAAAATAGTTTTAGCCAACACCCCAGTAGAATTTAGTTCCGAGTTGAATCAAAGTATGGCAATAAAGTTAAATGATTTGGGGCTGGTGAAGCTTTCCAGAAATAGTGTAATGCCACGTTACGAATTATACCGCAAGTATTTTCGCGATCGCTTCCAAAATCTTCCAAAATAATCTATGAGTGCAACGTCCAACAAGAGCAACTCTTATCAAGTAGGAGGAAGTTTGCCAGAGTCTGCTCCTACTTACGTGACACGACAGGCAGATTGTAAACTGTATGAAGACTTAAAAAGTGGTTTTTTTTGTTACGTTTTGAATTCCCGACAGATGGGTAAGTCCAGCTTGCGGGTAAGAACAATGCGAATCCTCCAAAAAGAAGGGTATGCTTGTTGTGCAATTGAAATGAGAGATATTTGCAGTTATGAAGTCACACCAGATGAATTTTTTGGTGGTTTCCTCAGCCTTTTAGTAAGTGGCTTTAATTTAGAAATTGATATAGGAGACTGGTGGGACAAGTATCAGTATATTCCTCCATCAATGCGATTGAGTAAGTTTGTTTGTGAAGAACTGCTAGAAAAGGTTAATCAAAAGATTGTTATCTTCGTCGATGAAATCGATAATGTTCTCAATTTAAAATTCAAAGACGATTTTTTTGCTTTTGTTCGTAGCTGTTATAACCAACGTGCTGACAATTTAAAATATAATCGCCTCACTTTCGCTCTGTTGGGAGTGGCAACACCCACGGATTTAATTGCCAATCATAATTACACACCTTTTAATATTGACAGTCGAGCAGTTGAACTGACAGGCTTTCAACTAGAGCAAACCGAGCCTTTAGAGCAAGGATTGGTTGGGGTAGTTAGTAATCCCAAAGCAGTCTTGAAAGAGGTATTAAAATGGACAGGTGGTCATCCGTTTCTTACGCAATGGTTGTGTCAACTGATTAGCACCTATCCTTTGCCCCTTCATGCTCAACATGAGGCAGAATGGGTAGCTGCGACTGTACGAGAACGGATCATAGAGAATTGGTGGGCGCAGGATAAACAACAGCATTTACAGACAATACGCGATCGCATACTTAGCAATGAGAAGCGCATCTCTCGACTGCTGGGACTCTATCAACAAATTCTACGTTTAGGAGAAATTGAGAGCGATGATAGCTCTGAACAAATGGAATTGCGGCTATCTGGTTTAGTAGTTAAACAGGATGGATTTTTAAGAGTTTGTAATCGCATTTACGAATCTGTTTTTGATCAGACTTGGGTTAAAAAAGAGCTAGCTTCTGTGCGTCCCTATGGAGAAGTGATCGCACTTTGGGAAGAATCTTTATATCAAGACACTTCAAAGCTCTTGCGCGGGCAGTACTTACGAAATGCTCAAGCATGGGCAGTAGGTAAAAGTTTAAGTGATTTAGATTATCAGTTCTTAGCGGCAAGTCTTGAGTTCGATAAGCAAAATATTCAAAGTGCTTTAGATGCAGAAAAAGAGGCAAGTCAAATCTTAAGTGAGGCTAATTTAAAATTAAGTGAAGCTAATCAGACATTGATTACAGCACAACAAAAAAGACAATGGATTATTAGCTCTGGACTTGGCGTATTGTTTCTTACGTTTGTTGTGACAGTAATATTAGTCAGATGGGCAGAAATCCGGGTAAGTAAAGCAGAGTATCAAAGTAAATTAGCAGAAATTGCTGAACTAAATGCTTTATCTACAGTTGATATTACCTCAAACAATCAGCTTGAAGCATTAGTAAATAGTGTAAAGGCAGGTCGTCAATTACTCGAAATTGAAGCCCCAATTGATATCAAAAATCAGGTTGAGAAACAACTCAAGCAAGTACTCAACGAAGTGCAAGAGCGTAATCGCTTAGAAAGTCATAGCACCATAGTCTACAGTGTGGATTTTAGTCCTGATGGTAAGACTATTGCTAGTGCTAGTGGTGATAAAACCATCAAACTTTGGAGGATTGATGGCACTTTACTCATAACTTTCTTGGGTCACAGTAATGCAATTTATAGTGTCAGTTTTAGTCCTGATGGTAAGACTATTGCTAGTGCTAGTGGTGACAACACTATCAAACTTTGGAGCATTGACGGCACTTTACTCACAACTTTATCGGGTCACAGTGATGCAATTTATAGTGTCAGTTTTAGTCCTGATGGTAAGACTATTGCTAGTGCTAGTGGTGACAAAACCATCAAACTTTGGAGTCTAGAAAGGGGCAGTTTACTCACAACTCTCAAAGGGCATCAAAAGGAGGTTTTAAGTGTAAGTTTTAGCCCTGATGGTCAGACTATTGCCAGTGCCAGTGCTGATAAAACACTAAAGCTGTGGAGTAAAGAAGGCAGAGAACTTAAAACTTTAAACGCTCATAACGATGAGGTTTTAAGCGTGACTTTTAACCCTGACGGCAAGACTATTGCTAGTAGCAGTTTGGACAAAACAATCAAGCTCTGGACTAGCGATGGCAATTTGATCGCAACCCTACCTAAACTTAGCTCTGGAGTGTATGGTGTCAAGTTCAGCCGTGATGGCAAGTTTCTGGCTTCAAGTAGTGGTGACAGTACAATCAAGTTGTGGAATAAAAATGGTAGCGAACTTACGACTTTCAAAGGACATAGTAGTGGGGTTGTCAGCGTAAGTTTCAGCCCCGATGGCAAAACTCTTGCCAGTGCTAGTGCTGACAAGAGTATTAAGTTATGGAGTACTCATCATACTTTGCTCACCACTCTCAAGAGTCATGGCGATAGGGTTTATGGCGTGAGTTTCAGCCCCGATGGCAACACCCTTGCTAGTGCCAGTGTTGATAAAACTGTCAAACTTTGGGGTAGAAATGGTCGTCTGCTAAAAACTCTAAGCAGGCATCGTGATAAAGTTTATACAGTAAGTTTTAGCCCCAATGGCAAAACCCTTGCTAGTGCTGGTGAGGACAAAACAATCAAGCTTTGGAGTTTAGATGGCAACGAACCTAAAACTCTCAAAGGTCATAGTCATGCAGTCCAAAGCGTAAGTTTTAGCCCTGATAGCAAAACCCTTGCTAGTGCCAGCGAGGACAAAACAATCAAACTTTGGAGTTTGGATGGTAAGGAACTTAAAACCTTAAAGGGACATAGTGCTGTAGTCAACAGTGTGAGTTTTAGCCCCAATGGCAAAACCTTGGCTAGTGCCGGTGATGATAAAACAATCAAGCTTTGGAGTTTGGATGGCAAGGAACTTAAAACCCTAAAGGGTCATAGCGATGAAGTTCTCAGTATAAGTTTTAGCCCAGATGGCAAAACTCTGGCTAGTGCTAGTAATGACACAACAATCAAACTTTGGAATCTTGTTGATGGTAGAGAACTTAAGACTTTAAAGGGACATAGTCGTAGAGTCTTTAGCGTCAATTTCAGCCCTAACGGCAAAATGATTGCCACAGCCAGTGATGATAAAACAGTCAAACTTTGGAGCCTGGATGGCAAGGAACTTAAAACCTTAAAGGGACACAGTCGTGGTATCAGCAGCGTGAGCTTTAGCCCTAATAGTAAGACTGTTGCTAGTGCCAGTTTTGATAGTGAGATCAAAATCTGGAGCCTTGAGGGATTAGAACTACAAACTTTAAATTTGGATGGACTTTTATTATACAGTTGTAGTTGGCTACACGATTATCTAAAGACAAATACTCGTTTTAGAGAAACAAGTGAATATCGTCTTTGTGATGGCATGAAGACTAACACATCTCAATTTTGACCTTTTCAGTTATCAGTAACAGTTACAGTTATCAGAGATAGCTGTAGCTGTTAAAGTTTTTAAGAGATTTGGAATGAGGATTCGATAGTAACAAATCCATTTAACTCAGCCCTAGCTGCGCCATTCCATCAAAATTTACAATAGCTCAGAAAACCTCATTGAGGCGATCCATCACAAGTAACAGGACGGCACACGTCTTTTTGTTTAATCTTCTTAGCTGTGTATAAATCACCATCTTGCTGGGAATTACTCAGTACACTACCTTGAGTGAGTGACGTATTTGGCAACACCTGTGTAGCAAAGTTCAAACCTGTAATTGCCAACACTGATGGCATTGACATCAACATAGCAAATGTTTTCGTTCTCATGACAAGCCTCTTTTCCAGATCAATTGAGATTTTAGTCATAAATTAATTATTCAATCTCAATTGCCAGTTTTACGGATTTTTGAGACTTTATCGTTTTTTTTGCAGTATATACTTCACCTGGCGAAGCGATAGGCGATCGCGGCATATCGATACTTCTGAGCTAGTTAGATCCTACATTAATGCCATAGCTTCAAAGTCAGCCATACTCAGTCATTCTCAGGCTTTAACTCGGTCAGCAATCCTATTTCATGGAAATATCGCTACTGATAGCACTTCTTAAAAGCGCATATACAGGCGATTGATAAAGTTTCAATTTTTGACTGAGAGAAGATTATGAAAACTTTAGAGCGAAAAATGGTTCCGATGATTGCAGTGACAATAGCATCCTTGCTCTCAGCTATAGGCTCTGCATCAGCAGTTACAATTCCTCGACCTATTCCACCAATTAAGGGCTGCATCTGTAGAGGTCGCTATTTACCACCGAAAATATGCCAGGTAATTCGCTGCGCACAAGAGTTAAATTCTATCACTAGCAGCGAGCAAGCAGGTCTGGATCAACCATTGGGTAGCTCTCAATTATCACCAATTTCCACCGATAACAACAATTTTATTGCAGGACGCTATAGAACCCGTGGCCCTGGTAGTGGCATTAGCAGAAACGCCGATAGCAATCATAAATAGCGATTTGGTGTACAGGATGAAGCGAAAATATTACAGGAGAATTGTCATGTCTTTTCAAAAGTTTGGTTTTGGCTCATTATGTTTTATAGTTGTCAGTGCAGCTTCTACTAGCTTAATGAGTCAAGCTGGAATTGCTGCAACCTCTCAATTGCTGTCATATAAACCATTACCGCCAATAGTCTGCGGTTGCCCACAACCACCAGCCTGGGAAGGGCGCATTAAATCTGTCTACCGTCCAAGAATTTACTGCCCTGATAGCTCACCGCTTGTAAGCACAGTAAAACGTACGTGTCCTGACTTTCGTAAAGCATTCCAGAGTTATACAACTGATCCGAAAAGTTCAGTACACCTTGCCTACGATCCAGAGGCAAGAGAGGCAGCTCGTGTTGAAAGGGAAGCAAGAGATCGTGGTCATTCTCCGAAAGAAGCGCTGGATGCTGTTGGAAAGGGCATTGATACTGGAGAAATGCTAGGGGGAATGGCAGCAGGTGCAGCCATTGGCGGACGCATACTAGGGGGAACTGGTGTCGTAGGTGGAGCCGCGACGGGTGGCGTAGCTGCGGGTATTAGTGGTGCTGTTCGGGGAGGTTATAACTATTGTAAAAGTTGTCACAAGGAATGGCCATAATTTGTCAAGAGGACGAAAACTGTGCTGAATCGTTTAAACAGAAGGCTTTTGGTTCAATTTAGTCTAATAAAGGTTCAGTAGATTGATGTCCATTGATACATAGATTGGTGGGATGAGTATTTAAAAGGAATTTCTGCGGTAGTTGTTACTTAATTGAGTTGCTCACACCACCAATTTTTCTCAAAGGTTTAAAAGCTAAAAACCTCACCTAATTTAGGTTCTAATACGCTATCTAGCAACTTTTTCACTCCTGGCACTGAAGGTTCTTTTACACTATTAAATAAATATGTTTTCACATTCTTTGGCTAGACTTTTATCTCTATCAACCTTGATTTCAGCATTAACTGTTTGCCAGTCCGCAGGTGCAATCACTAGGATTGGCAATGCTCAATTTATACAGAAACAAGCTCTTGGGAATAGTTTGAAAGCTTCTAAAGGAGTTACCTTCCCTTATCAAAATAGTTCTCATCAACCAGATACATTATTATTTGCCTATAAGGAGCAAGCCGCTCAAAAAATTATTATTACAACAGGTTCCGTTCCCAAGGGTGATAGTTTCTCTTTATCCAACAGCAGAATTATCGGAAAACAGTTGAAAATTGATGTGTCCTATGGTGGTGGATGCAAGCAGCATAATTTCAATCTGTATTGGAATGGAGCCTATCAAGAATCATTTCCACCACAGGTAAGAATGAGACTGGTGCATGATGCTAATAAAGATACTTGCAAAAAGTTGGTTAAAAAAACTTTAGTCTTTGACATTCAGAGCCTCCAATCTTCTATCATTCGATTAACTACCAATTTTGGTGACTCTACGTCAATTGACTACACTAAGTAAATCTTCATTATTTAAGTCTACAGGATAAAGCTTGAACGGCAGTTGCTACAACGGGGGATCCCTGTCCACGGGACTATCCTCCGCAATACACTGCCACTCCTACGGTAAGCCGCTCTGCATCTACGCCTATCAGAACTAAGCCTGCCTAATGTAGTGTGATCGCGGAGCGTAACGTACCCTTTTCAAGGGTTGGGTGCGTTAGACTAAAGTCATAACACTTAATTTTTTCAGTAATCAAACCGGATTCCTATAGAAGAATTTTTAACTGAGCAGGATTTGAAAGAAGAGTAGTTGTGTTTAACTTAGATATTCAATCATCACTTAGAACAGATGTTCGCACGCAATTATAAAGATTACTATGTCAAGTAACCATTCATTAACCAAGAAACAGTGCATAAAATTTCAAATCATAGCGCCCAATTGGCTGTTCAGCACTCATTGATAGCACAGAAGCACAGTGAGTTAGTATTGGCTTGTGGAAAGTATCTGCAAAAACGTAATAACCAAACGATAAGAGAGTACGGCTATTTTATTGAAGAATACGGTCAAATTGTACAGCAGTACGCGCAAGAATCGCTAATGTATGCCCAGCTACTAATGCACGGTCAAAACTCAACACAAGTATACACAAAAGCTGTAGAAGCGCATACAAAAGCAGCAAAAGCCTACGGCATGGCAATGACAATGTATAAACGGGTAGTTGAGATGATAATTGAAGGAATGTAACAAACATTTCTCTTGGTAACAGCAATGTCGAAATTACAATCTCTTCAATCGAGTCATGCGAATACTGAATTGAACCTAAAGTTTATCAAGCAAAATTTTTCCACTCTTATAAAAGTTATATCTATATTTCTGATGGCAAGTGCCATAGGATTGGAACTTGGGAATATTTATACCGTAATCACCAACAGTAAACTACCAAGCAATCTGAATTCAATTTTTTGGATAGAGCGCTTTATCGTTGTGATCCATTTTCTTGAGGCAGTCGTAGCAGCTTTGTATGCACCCTTCAAAAAAAAGATGCCCATACAATACGGCATTTATACTTTTTTTGTGGGGACAGTTGGTTTGTTAGAACTCTTTCGAGAATAATTTAGCTAAAATCGACACAATCTCCGCGTCTCAACCGAAGGGGAGCATGGTAACGAGGGGAAGTATGCTGCTTTTGATTCAGGTTGTTATCTGCGTTATTTTAGTGATTTTTGTCGGTACCTGGCTTTCGCAGAGTGCCGATATTCTTGCTGAAAAGACGGGTTTGGGGCGTAGTTGGGTAGGCGCTATTTTGCTAGCTGGTGCAACTTCCTTACCAGAGTTGGCAGTGGGAATCAGTGCAATAGTTGTATTCAATGCTCCGGATTTGGCAGCAGGCGGTATCTTTGGCAGTTGTTTATTTAACTTATTTATTTTGGCACTATTAGATATTTTTACCGGGCCGAGTCCATTGTTGCAACGGGCGCAGATTAGCCATGCTTTAGCCGCAGGTTTGGGATCTATACTACTAGGTGTTGCAGCAGCTGGAATCTTGCTAGCTCAAAGCAACAACAATTTAATTGTTGGTTGGGTTGGTAGTCCGAGTATTGTGCTAATCTTGCTCTACTTAGTCAGCGCTCGAATTATCGCTCAATTTGAGCTACGACGCCGTACTGAAGTACTAGAACGAGAAGTAGAAGTTTTTCAATACGAACATATCAAGCGTCAGCAGGCATATTTGACTTTTGCCACTCTCTGTATAGCAATTGTGGTATTGGGAGTCTGGCTAGCATCACTAGGCGATCGCGTTGCCACAGTGACGGGATTAGGACAAAGTTTTATTGGAGCATTGTTACTGGCAGCAACAACTTCACTGCCAGAAGTCGTCACCGGATTGTCAGCAATTAGACTTAATGCTGTAGATTTAGCAGTTTCTAATATTTTTGGCTCAAATATTTTTAATATGGCAATTTTAGGCATCTACGATCTGGCATACTTCCAAGGGAATTTATGGTCAAATATAAATTCTGTGCATATCTTTACTGGTGTTGTGGCGATGATGATGACTTCCGTGGCAATTGTTGGGTTAATTTACCGTGCTGCCCGTCCATCAAGACTATACATTACTTGGGATGGATTGGCACTGATTTTGCTGTATTTTAGCAGTATGTATATTATTTATCGCAGTTGAGAAGTTGAGAAATTATTTATAAAGTACCTAGTACTCTGTCACAGCAACTTTGCTAAGTAAACAAATTTGTACAGCTAGGAATAAATCTCTTTCTTTATGTACTTTGTGTCCTATCGTGCGGGTAGACACGTAGACGGACTACGTCCGTCTACGCCCAACGCTGAACGGAAGACGCGGAGCGTCTATGTGGTTCCTTATTTAACTCCTCAAAGCTAGTATGACAGACCACTAGTCGTCTATCGCATTAATTCATGATGGTTATATAAGTTCGTAGTAAGGACTTTAGTCCTAAACTGTGAGAGCACTCTTTGTGCTTACTACAAACCTATCAAAACTTTTGCGACAGACCACTAGTCTTCTCCTCTTCTTAGTTTCTAGGAAAAGCTAGGAAACATACTTTTATATTTTCCTTATAAATATCTTATTTTTTAATTCTAAATTACTTAAAAAGCCAAACTTAGTATTCATCCGCTTAACGCCCATTTATATGGTGGGCTTTTTCTTTAGAAATTCGTAGTTAAGTACTAAAAGTACTACTTATAAGCAATGAGTTATGTTTTTATTGATGTTCTATTTCTTGATTCTATACTTAAATTTTAGTAGATGGTAGTTATGAAAATTATGGGTGTATTGGAATTAGTATAGTTGGCTTAATCACTGAAATTAATACAAGTATAGTCCCAAACTTTGGTGGTATAAATGTACGGTCATGAGTTTACCAAGGATTTCGGTATAGCTAATATCGGACAGACTAGTTGTATTTTGATTGTAGAAGATGAAGAAATAATCCAGGAAATGCTAGCTGTAGCATTACAAGAGCAGGGTTATAAAGTTGTAACTATTGCTGATGGACAGTCTGCTGTAGAATACCTTGAGAGTTTTGAACAGGATACAGAAGGGTTTTGCTGTGACCTGATTATTCTCGATCTGATGCTACCTGGTATTAGTGGATTAGATATTTGCCATTTATTACGTTATCAGGGAAACCCAGTACCGATTTTAATCCTTAGTGCTAGGAGTAGCGAAGTTGAACGTATTCTGGGGTTGGAAGTGGGAGCAGATGACTACATGAGTAAACCCTTTAGTATGCGTGAGTTAGTGGCTCGGTGTCGAGCGCTACTCCGCCGCCAACGCATAAGTACTTCACACCAAACAGCAATATTCAAGTTCAAGGAAGTCATATTGAATACTCAAGAGCGCTGTGTACTAGTTCGTGGTCAACAGGTGAATCTGTCACCCAAAGAGTACCGCCTGCTAGAATTGTTCATGAGTTCTTCTCAGCGAGTATGGTCGCGTGAGCAATTACTGGATACAATCTGGGGACTAGATTATGTCGGGGATAGTAAAACTGTAGATGTTCATATCCGTTGGTTGCGTGAAAAATTAGAGCTTGATCCTAGTAATCCTGAATATCTTGTGACTATAAGAGGTTTTGGCTATCGGTTTGGTTGATACTCTCTTGAGGTAATGCAGTTCCAATAGATAGTGTGTTACTTAATATTTTGTTTATCAATAGTCTCTAAGAGTGTGCAAAAAATATAAATGAGTAAATGAGGAATTTCAAGCAAATAAAAAATCCCAATTGTATACAATGCATTTAACTGAACTTTATAAGAATAAAATTTAATTAAATAAAAGCTTACTTTATATTAACTGTATTACAGGCAATTAAGAAGTAGCAAAAATATAGAAACTCCTTCTAAAAATGTGTTTTTCGGTTGTAGAAGTAGTACAATAAGAGTAATTTCAAAGATAAGATAAATCACAAAAATAAGTCAAAAATGTAGTAGATGCAAATTTATATTTTGCTAACAAAACTAAAACTATCACTCTTAAAAGTAAAAGCCCACTCATTCAACTCAAGTGGGCTAATATCAAGTTAACTAAGAGTGGCACAATAAGTTTAGAAAGAAAAAATAAAAAGCTTATAAGTAAATAATAAGAATAGCATTTCCAGCTATATCTATTATTTTTGTATATATCTGCTTATACTGATTTTAATATTCCTTGAGTAGGATAACTAGCTTTAAAATACGCCCTGATGCAAATTTACTTGGTGCTAGATTCATAAATCTGGTACCAATTTTATTTGGCTGATTGTGCTTTATGCTCAGTTAGTCTTTGAATGTTTTGTTAAGAGTAGCTATCACAGAGTCAGACCAATGCTTAAACTCAAATATTGATATCGCTTTCTTACTTCTGATCATACCAGGTGCTACAATCTTCACAACTACTGGCTCCCTTGCCTGGTTGTAGTAACCTTACAGTGGCATTATTCTTCAAGTGATTCCCAAAACAAGTCATTATAAAGATGAAAATTACAGTAATACCAATTTAAAAAATGATTAAGGGCAGATGGATTCACCCAACCCGGACAATGAAGGCGATTTTCAATCCAAAATCCGTCTTGAAAACCTTTGCTCGGAGGAAACCTCCGCACCCTTACGGGAAGACACTCCGCGTCTACAAACTTTTCGCAAAATCAAAAATCCAAAATGGTATAAGCTGAGCAGGAAAGGTGGTTACTGTTGGTAGGTATTCTTAGGTTATTTGTTATCTTTGCAAGATCATAATGTTGTCAAAACTTTGCTGTTTGACTAACAATACTCTATTCTGGAGAAAAATGTATGAAGGAATTATCACCAGATAACTCATTCACACCGATATATTTACAGGTTGTTAGTAATACACCGGGTCGAATCAGGTTGAGATTTTACCAGCAACATCAACAGGCAATTGGACAGATTGCTAAATCTATAGCAGTCTTTTTTCCTCAAGTTGATAAAGTTAAAACCAATTCTCAAGCAGGTACGATCACAATATACTACTCTGGTAGAATTGATAATTTTGAAGATGTTCAGAATAAGTTACAGGCTTTAGGCATTGTTCTCACTGATTCCTTAATCGAAAAACCTCAGTTACCAGCAAAGTTAACTTCAGTTCTGTCTACCGTAGGTGGGCAAGTAAAACAAATAACACAAGATACAGTGGATTTGCGTGTACTTGTACTCTATGCTGCTGTTGCGATCGCTCTTAGGCGAGTACTTCCTCAAGCAGCACGCTGGAAGACAACAGCGTTGTACCTTTTACTTTGGTATGCTTTGGAGAGTTGGGTTAAATTGAGCGATAACAAGGAATCGTCGCTAAACAAGCAATAAATCATCTCTAAAAATTAATTTAAATCTCTTGGCTAATAAGGTTTTTAAGCTTTCTGAGCTAACAGATGAAAGTTATCCTTACTTTACTTTCTCCTAAAAGATAATGACAAAATCAAATTAAATTCTGCTTCATCATAGCTCTAGTAATACCGGGTTTATTAATTTTATATCCTATATATTTGAAAATCACTTGTTCTGTATTTACGCAGATATCCCGCAATTTACTTTATTCCAGCAGCCACCAATATTGCTTGAAAGCGATCGCTACTGAAATTTAACATCTTTGGCTTCAAACGATGATGCTGTGTGAATATAGCTATTTTCCAGATTTAACAGCTTGAAAGTGTTGGTGAAGTAATAAACTCTTTAATTGTTAAGTAATTTTGATCTGGCATTTTGTTCTTTTCTCCTAGCTCACAATGTAGTAAAAATTGTCTATTGCTTTTGGGAGAAACGGCAAGTGTTTGAGCAAATATACACACATCTTGCACCATTTTCAATAGTCACCAGGCTAGCCCACAAATCCTCGTTACTAGGTTCAACCTGGTAACAAGAACTAGAGCATTCTGGCTCTCTCAAAAATTGATGGATTGAGGTTGACGCAGGAACACAGAGAATTTTTAATCTTGCAAAATTACTTTCACAAAATGGTAATAGGTGCTTTGATCAGAATTTGGTTCATGACATGATAAGTGTTTTAGATGAAAATTTATGGAGGTTAAATGCAGCACCTCAGCGAGTTATTAAATATTGAGGACTCAAAATTAGCTTGGGTACTGCGCTTGGGTTTGTGTGGGCTGCGATCGCAATTACAGGAAGCGCTAAAACAAACTACAACAGATCCAGGCAGTACTATGTGTCAGGAACTGTTGCAAGAGTTGGATGAAATTTTGCAATCAAAAATAAGAGAAGTAGGGGATAAAGGGAAAGAAGGGGATGCGGTGACACGCGATCGCGGTGACGCGGAGAAAGAAGGAGACGCGGGGAATATTTTTGATAAATTATCTGCATCTTCAGAGCCTCAAAACCCTTCATGGGAGGATGTGTTTGAGCCAGTTCTAGAGCCTGTTCTATCTGAGGTGACTGGCGAACTCCAACTAAAAGACATCAGTGAAGCTTTGCTTGCCGACAAGGAACTGTCGCCCTATATCGGTGAGTACCAATTTCACAGTAGCAATGATGCTGATTTGTGGAATGAAATGCAACGCTTGCTGCTACGAGTTCCTGAAAAGTTTGCTCACTTGAGACGAGAACGGATTTTGACAGAAGCAACTCAATTAGGTGCTTGCGAAGATAAAACTTCTCTGCGACAGTTAGCTTTCAATCGTAATGAATATATCTACTCTGGCTTGAAAGGCAATATCAGGGCTAATGGATTGTGTTTATCAGATAAAATTAACTTCGATCCGCGATTGACACTTCACACACGAGGCACTGAGTTAGATATCTTAGCAGGCATTGTCACTATATGTCTTAAATTTATCGAGATAGATACGAGTTTACACCATACTCTTAAAAGCGTGGATCGTTTTGGAGTGAGGTCTTTAAGTTTAGAGTCAGAAAGACTGAAGTATATTACAGCACTGATAGACAGATTCCACCGCGTCCTTGGTACTGTCAATGCCGATCCAATTACAGCTCTACGTGCCAAGCTCGATTTAGACGAAGCTATCCACTCTTTAGTATATCTGCCAACCTGCGATCGCTTTTCTTGGTGGGGCAAACTGCAACAAGAGGCACGGCGCACTCTAGATGGAGCAGTTGAAAAAGCGCGTGAAAGCGGCTACCAGGTGCAAATCCGTCCGTTATGGGGAATTTATGCCGATGTTTACGCTTTCTCAAAAGACGATTTACAACTAGATATTGGTGGCGTACCGGGAGAAGTATCCGCTTGTCTGCGAGTTTACGCCAAAATCAGCGATGAGATCCTGCCTGGGCGTGTACTTTTCCGTTCTTCTTGAAAAAAATCTGCCATCCTTTCAGATTGCTAAAGGTAATTCCTCTAGGCTGCTACTAACTTTGTATCCATCTTCGCACAGTAGTCTCATTACCTTGTCTTTGTATTGTTGAAATATAGGATGACGTTTAATTTGAGGATGAGATTCGCTTGGCAGTTGAATTTGTAATTCCTGCTTTACGGTACCCGGTCGTGAGCTTAACACATATATGCGTTGAGATAGAAAAATTGCTTCCTCAACATCGTGAGTAATCATAAAAATTGTGGTGTTGGTACTGCGCCAAATTTCCAGCAAAAATTGCTGCATTGCTTCTTTCGTCTGCACATCCAATGCGCCAAAGGGTTCATCCATAAGTAAAATTTTGGGTTGTGATGCTAAAGCACGAGCGATCGCCACCCGTTGTTTCATGCCACCCGAAAGTTCCTTGGGTAGCGCTTTGGCAAAACCTGACAAACCCACCACTTCTAGATAATAAACCGTCTGTTGTCGCCGTCTTTGTTTGGGTACACCTTGCAGCTTTAAACCAAATTCGACGTTTTCTACAACATTCATCCAGGGATAAAGAGTGTAGCTTTGAAATACCATACCGCGATCTGGCCCCGGCCCTGTCACCTGCATTCCATCAACTAAAATCTCTCCCGCTGTTGGAGTATCCAATCCGGCAATTAACCGCAGCAAAGTTGATTTACCAGAACCACTGGCTCCTACCGCGCAGACAAACTCCCCCTCTTCTATGTGCAAGTTGATGTTTTTGAGCGCAGTCAAGGAACCGCGTCTCGTATTAAATTGCTTGTGGAGTTGATTAACTTTTAAGTGCATATAATTACGATTCCCCCTTTTCTCCTAATCCTTAGCCCATTTACAAGCAACGCGCAGTAACAATCGAAACAAAAGGTCAATTGTTAAGCCAATTAAACCAATCACAATCAAGCCCGCAAAAATTTCATCGGTTTTAAGATATCTTTGAGCGACGCTAATTCTCCGCCCTAAACCTTCTGTCGCCGCCACTAATTCTGAAACTATGACTAAGTTCCAAGATGCTGCCATATTGACGCGGCAAGCATCAATAATATTGGGCAGAATAAATGGAAAAATGACTTGCAGTAAAACTTGTTTTCTTTCCCCACCCAAAGTATAAGTAGTTTCTAGTAATTCCTTGGGAACAAACTTAACTGCATCCATTACCATTAAGGTATTAAAAAATAGCGTGCCGATAAAAATCAGCATAATTTTGGGAGTTTCCCCCAGTCCAAAATATAAAATTAGTAGGGGAATAAAAGCTGGGGCTGGCATATATCGAACAATACCGATAATTGGCTCTAGCAATGCTCGAATGCTGGCAAACGTTCCCATTAAAGTTCCCAAAGGAATGGAAATAATTGCTGCTAGCAAAAACCCAGCCACGACACGAAACAAACTAAAGAAAATATCTTTTTGTAAATCTCCAGTTCCCAAAAGTCTTTGGAATGCATCCCAAACTTGAGTTGGAGTTGGTAGAAACAAAGGTGGAATTAACCCGGTATTAGAAATTATCCACCACAGCAGAATAGGAACAGCTATGGACAAAAACATTAAAGTCCAAGCCAATTTTTTGGGAATATCCTCAGCAATGCGCCAAAAGACAGTTTGTGATAACATTTTCTGAGGTTGCCTAGCGTTCATGACTTGCAAATCTTCAGCATATTGGTTCATGATTTCTGTTTTGCAGCATAGGCTTTGACAAAGCGATCGTCAAAGATTTGATTAAGATTAGGTGCTTGTTTAATCAAGCCAGTTTCTACAAGAAATTTGCTAATTTCTCCAGCAGCATAGTTCAAGGATGTCATGCTTTTACCAGGACTAAAAGCTTGCAAATTCTCCTGTAAAGTAAAGATTTTAGTGCCTGCGTCGTAATCCTTATATTCTGCAACCGAAACCCCAGCTCTTTTCGCCATAATTTCGTAAGCTTTTTCTGGATTTGCTTTCATAAAATCTAAAGTGGCAAACCAAGTATTCACTAAAGATTGCACATCTTGCGGACGTTCATTAATTAGTTGGCGAGTGACAACTAAATGGTCAGGAATTGCACCGGGAAACTCTTTAGAACTAAATAATTCTTTACTGCCAGGACGTGATAAAGCTCTTGTAGTAAAAGGTGCAAAAACTCCAACAGCATCAACTTGCCCGGCAACAAAAGCTGCTGCTGCTGCACCTGTTTCTAATGGTTGAAATTGAATATCAGCTGGAGTTAAACCAGCTTTTTTTAAGCCCAATAATAAAAGAAAATGGTCAACAGTTCCTTCTTCGGCAGCAATTTTTTTACCTTTTAAATCAGCAATACTATTAATCCCTTCTCTGACAATAATTTTGTCATTTCCAGTTGAATTATCGTTGACTAAAACGATAACTTGATCTGAACCTGCTGCAACTGAGCTAATCGTATCATTCAAGGTTTGAGTATTCGCATTTAGTTGCCCTGCCCTGAGAGCATTAATGGAATCTAAATAGCCATCAAACCACTTCAAATCGACATTAACTTTGTTTGCTGCAAATAACTTTTGTTCTTGGGCTACTTGCCAAGGAAACCAACCAGGCCAAGCACTAAAACCTAGTTGAATTGCTGTAGAGTTGTTGGATGTAGAGGTTTGCGGAGATGGTGTACAACTGACAGCAATAATAAGACTGAGTAAAAAGACTGTAAATAGAGATAGTAAAGTGCGAATTCTCATTGTACCTCACTACTAAATTGTGCATTGATGGAGGTATTGATTATGTTGGTTAAACCAGGTTGATATAGCAATTCTAAATCATTCATAAAGCTCTTTCTTCCTTTTTTATTCGTGTACTTTGTGTCCTTTGTGGTACCCTGCGGGAAGCCGCCTCCGGCATCTACGTTCTTACAAACATTTTTTATAAATCAGATAGGACTACTATAGTCATGCTAGTAGGGTGTTAGCCGTAACGTAATATTCCCAAAAGTTTAATGCGTTACTAAGCTATGAAAACTATAGTTTTTAACCAACCACGAAGCACACAAAGAGCACAAAGAAAGGAAAGAAAAGATTTGAGATACGAATTAGAAATGATGAATAAATTACGTAAGTTTTACTAACTTTTAGCTAGCAGGTGTAAAGCACCATCTTGCTGTTGTTGTGAAGTTTGCGATCGCACCCAATTAAACCAAGTTTCCAATCCCTCGCCAGTTTTTGCAGAAATAGGAATAATTGTCACATCAGGATTCATTTGCCGAACATTTGCTTCAATTCGGCTAATATCGACATCTAAGTAAGGAGCCAAATCGATTTTGGTAATCAAAAGACAATCTGCTTCTTGAAACATAATCGGATACTTGAGCGGTTTATCTTCGCCTTCAGTCACACTCAATAAAGCAACTTTGGCGTGTTCTCCAACTTCAAACTCGGCTGGACAAACTAAATTACCTACATTTTCTATCAACACTAAATCAAATTCGGCAGGATTATATTCATGTTCCAATCGATGAATTCCACCTGCTACCATTTTGGAATCTAAATGACAGGAACGTCCCGTATTAATTGCAATCACAGGGACACCATATTTCCGCAAGCGCTCTGCGTCTAAATCGGTTGTCATATCCCCTTCAATCACAGCAATTTTTAACTCATTACTCAAAATTGCTAGGGTACACTCTAATAGTGCTGTTTTGCCAGCACCGGGACTACTCATGATATTGAAACAAATAATTCCCCACTCATCAAAATGCGATCGGTTGTGATCGGCTCCTTGTTGATTGGCATGGAGCAAGTTAATTCCTAATGCTGCGTCAAAAGTTTGATGCATAATCGTACTCAATTTTGTCAATTTTCAATTCTCTACCTGAGCGAATATCTTCCATTGGAGAATGACAATCAGGACAGGTGTATTGCAACCCAATTTGAGGTGAATATTCTTGTTGGCAACGATGACAAAAGGCGATTAGTGAGGTTTCTTGAATTACTAGTTTTACTCCTTCTAAAAATGTGTTGTGTGTTTGGACTTCAAAAGCAAATTGCAAACTAGCAGGTTCAACGCAAGTAAACTTCCCAACAATTAAATGAATTTGGGAAATGTGAGGCTGTTTTGGTTGAGATTCCCACCAATCTTTTACTGTTAAAATTAGCGCTTTTGTCATGTCAGTTTCGTGCACAATTCACCTCCATTCTTCTACTAATTGCGGTTGAGCTTCAGGGTGAATATATGCAGGTTTTTCTTTACGCGGTAACTGTCCGGATACAACTAGATGCGCCATCGTATCACAAATTACTCGCGTTGCCATTAATGATGTCATATCGCTGATATCGTAGGGCGGCGACACTTCTACAACTTCCAGCCCGCACACAGGCGCATTTTGGACAATTTTACCCAACAAATATAGCGCCTCCCGTGGTAACAATCCACCAGGTTCCGGCCAACCAGTGCCAGGGACAAAGCCAGCATCAATGCAGTCAATATCGAAGCTGATATAAACGCAGTCTGTACCGTCTAATGCTCTTTCTAAAGCAAAATTGACGGCTGCATCTAGCCCCATTTCTGTAATATCTGTGACTGTTAAAATATTCGTGGCTCTTTCTCGACAAACTTTGACGCCTTGACGCGGTACTTGCCAGCCACCAATCCCTAATTGCACCAAGTTTTTCGCCGGAGCATTTTTGATATTTGTGGCGTGGAACCAGGGACAAGTATGCATTCTTTCATCTAAGTCTGTTTCCTGGGTATCGACGTGGCGATCGAAGTGAATAATTCCTACTTTTTTATCGCCTAAATGACGACAAACTCCCCGAACTGTAGGAAAACCAATTGAGTGATCGCCTCCCAAAATGATGGGAAATGCACCGGAACTAAAAATGTGGGCAATACCTTTGGAAATCTGATCGAAGGATTTTTCATTATTGGCGGGAATGGTGAAAATATCACCGACATCACATAGAGTAATCTGCTCGCGCAAATCCACGCCCAATTCAAAGTTATAAGGAGTATATAATGCTGAAATGCGACGGATGCCTTGAGGGCCAAAACGCGTCCCCGGTCGATAAGTTGTGCCAGAATCGTGGGGTACGCCGACAATTGCAACGTCGTATTCACCAACTTTCCGCACATCTTCTAAATAGGGTGCTTTTAAAAAAGTATTAATCCCGGCAAAATGGGGAAGTTCACCACGAGAAAAAGTCGGAATTGAGCGATCGCGTATACTTTCTGCTGCTTCTAATCCAAATTCTAATCCTTTAGAAACTTCCTGCTGCCAACCCGTGAGCGGCAAATTTGCTTCTTTTTCCAATGCCCGATTTGCTTGTGTATCAGGTGGTTGGAAATGAGAATTGGAGTTATTAGAAGATTGCTCAGTCATATCCGGGAAAAAGAATTTTCAAAATTTACAAGGCAAAAACCATAGCCCGGGCAAGTCATAACAGTTTGAGATTCTGTTATGTACCTCCCGGGCTTTTTTCCCGCCGTGTAGCCAGTTTTTGTAAAACTGGGTGCCTCTCTTGGACCAGTCGTTTAACTTTGGAGTGCTAAACCGGAACCCTAGAAGCTATTTGTATTTACCCGATTACTAAGTAGTTTTTGGGTGATTATTTTTATAATCAATTTTTATAGATATCAAAAAGTTTTCCACTAAAAAGTATCAATACTTACAAAATTTCTGAAGAAGCTTTGTACAAAAGGATGACATTGTTAGAATTTTAGATAAAGATTTATTAAGCTATAGCATGGTTAATTAATATAGCAATCCCAAATCATTTATGAAAAATTTCTGTCCCCTGTCCCCTGTCCCCTTGATTGTATGCTAGACCACTGTTCAACCTGTGAATTTATGCCAGCGTTATAGAGATGATCTAATCTCCGAAAGGAGAAAAATGTGGTCAAGGTTAAAGTTTTAGTCAAGACGAAAGACAGAGTTGATGTCAAAGTCAAAGTTGTAGTTAAAGGTGTTGTTAAGGTCAAAGTTCGCGTTCTCGTTAATCAAAAAGTTGGTATCAAAGTCAAAGTTGAAGTCTGCAATCTGCAAAAGTCTGGTGCCCTAACGAGTGAGGAGAAAACAGAGCGATCGCCTGAAAAATTGGTAAAACATTGGTATGACTATTGAAATATAGTTGTAAGCCAGCTTCATGACTCGAATTTTTGCTGAAGCACTTACCAGAGTCAAATCGTTCTGTACATCAATACTTGATGAGTGCAGACGAAGCTTTTTGGGGATGAGTGTTGTAGTATTGCTCAAATAATCTTTGCAGCTATTTGTTGCTAGAAGCAATCAAAAGAAAGCCTCTCAAACACAGCCACTGCTCGTGGGGTTTATCAGCACAATGATTAAACATAACAACTTATCCCTCCCAAATACTTGTATTATCCGCAAAGCAACTTCTGCTGATATTTGGTTAATTCGCAGGTTAGTACTGTCAGCAAAATTAGATCCTACGCAAATACGTTGGCAACAATTTTGGGTGATTGAATGTGACACAAAAGTAGTAGCCTGCGGACAGCTACGTAATTTTACTGATGCTCAAGAACTTGGCAGTTTAGTTGTAGCACCAGCTTGGCAGAATCGTGGTTTGGGGAGTTATCTGACGCAGCATCTGATGAACTCTGCCACTCAACCACTGTATTTAGAATGTCTAGGTAAGCGATTGGCAAAGTTTTACAGTCACTTTGGCTTTGTACCCGTTTCTTGGGGAGATTTACCGCGATCGCTTCAAAGTAAGTTTAGAATATCTGAGTTAGGCAGAAAACTACGTATTGTTCCTGTGGTGTTTATGCAGCATAGGGAACAGGGGATAGAAGACAGGGAACAGTGAAAAGAAAAAATTCAATTTATCTGTAACCTGTTAACTTTCTCAGACGGATTTAGTAAAAATTGTAAGTAAAACAGGGCCAAGTAAATAATGGTGAGCTACACATTTAAGTCCGCAAGAAGAGCCTAAAAGCTCGCGGTTGTTTTTGTTATAGAATCTAATGCCACCAGCATTCATAAGCTTAGAAAAAGGTTCTGTTTGACTTGAGTAGCTGAAGTCAACTAAGTAGAAGCATCCACCTTCTTTTAGTACCCGCGCCACCTCAGCAAAAACCTGTTTCGGTTCGGGATAATGCAAGAAACTTATGGTATTGAAAACAGCATCAAACTGCCCGTCAGCAAAAGGAAGAGATTTGGCTTTGCCCTCAATGTAAATTAAACGCGGATGGTGACGGTTACTGTGCCGTGCAACCCGCAACATCTGAGAGGATAGATCCAATCCCGTACCGTGCAAATCTGGAAAGTGATCTGCTAACCGAGTGAGCAGGCGTCCAGTACCACAACCCAAATCGAGTACATTTGCTTGGGGTGGTAAATTAACATATTCCAGTAACCGCTTGTGGATAGCTTGGTAAAATACTGAAGGAAATAGCCAGTCGTAGCTTGGCGCCCAGCGATCAAATAGTTGCTTTTTGTGACGAAAAAATTCTTGAGTCATAAGTTTTCAAGGACAGACAATACCTGATTTCAAGTGACAGCAACATAGGTATTCGCCTTGCCTCCAAGATATATTGATTTATCTATTCTTATTTTGTAACTCTTAAGTTATAGATAACAAGGTAATTTTTCCTGTAAATACGCTTAAAGTCGGATTGATAACTATGCTTTTGGAAAGACGTTGATATATTTTTGGATGTCTAAATTAGGAGTGTCTAAATTCAGTTATGGCTGTGTCCAGAGAAAAGACTCTGCAACCAGGTAATAAGAAACTTAATAATTGCGTGGATCAAAGCTAACAATTTTGTGAATTTCCAGTACCTATACCACATTCAGGGTAAGGCAAATTTTCTCACTAACAGACAATAGGCAATAAGTTTCTATCTCAATAGAAATAATGGTGGCAATTTTGAAGAGAAAACATAGCTTCAAATAGCTATTCATCATCATGCCGAGAAAAGTGGAAATTTCTGATTGTAATTGAAAACAATTACTTTAAATTAGGAAACAAATCATGTCAGATTCAAACAAACAGGGCTTTGCATCAATGGATGAGGATAAGCAGCGTGAAATTGCCAGCAAAGGCGGAAAAGCTGCTCATGAGAAAGGAACAGCACACGAATTTACATCAGAGGAAGCAAAAGAGGCTGGTCAAAAAGGAGGTGAAACAGTCAGTCAAGATCGCGAACATATGTCTGAAATAGGTCGTAAAGGTGGTCAGCATTCTCATAACAGCGATCGCGACAAATAGACAAATACAATACAGAGGTTAATCAAGTTTTAAGCTGAAGTTGATAGTGTTACTAATTGCCCTAGAGCTAGAAGTCTAGGGCTTTTTAAAATACCAATTATGTAGCGCTATCCTCTGAATTTCACGCAAAGAAATTTGATGTTTTCTTGCTAATTCGGCACAATCTTCGTATTCTGGCTGTATGTTATTTATAATTCTTTTTTCTGCTTGTTGCATCCATGCTACTTTGACGCGCACAACTCCATATTCTGTTTCTACTAATTGCATTTCTCGCTCTAAAATGGCTCGCTGTTGAGTCAAGCGCCTGATTCCTAAAGTAGTAGTTTCACGGAATAAAATTGATTCACAATTAGATAAATGTTCTGGATGACAAATTACAGTTAGCAAAATCCCTGGACGAGATTTTTTCATGCCAATAGATTGAGTAAAAACATCCACCGCCCCAGCAGTAAATAATGCTTCAAATACATAACCGATCGCTTGGGGACTTAAATCATCTATTTGGGTTTCTAGTACCGAGATAGTTTCTAATGTCGGATTAATGTTCGTAGCGTGTGATATATTTGTTGGGCTTAGAGGTAATATATCCCCGTTAAGAGTTCCCTGTTCTCCATTCCCCCAACCCTGTTTATGCCCAACTGCTTCGCCCAACCACAGGCGTAGTATATTAGGAATTGGTAAATTCAAAGAACCTGCTCCCAGTCCGACTTTTTTGATCGTCATTGGGGGTGGCGAACCAAAGTTTTGAGCTAAAGTTGTGGCGATCGCTGCTCCTGTGGGTGTGACTAGTTCCCGTTCTATACCGTTACTATAAACTGGGCAACCACGCATTTCCCACAACTTCAACACTGCTGGCACTGGTACAGGCATCTGCCCGTGGGCTGCACGCACTATTCCTCCACCAGTCGGGAATGCGGAGCAGTAAAGTAAGGGCAATCCTTGTTCATTGCTGTCAATGCCTAACCAATCTAACCCCAAGCAAGTACCAACAATATCTACAATTGCATCAACTGCACCCACCTCATGAAAGTGAACTTTTTCTGGAGCAATACCATGCACTGCTCCCTCTGCAATTGCTAATTGCCGAAATACAGTCAAACTCCAGCTTTCTGCTCTTTCTGGCAACCCAGCTTTGAGAATCATCTGTTCGATTTCGCCCAAGTGACGGTGGTGAGGATGATGGTGCTGATGACTGTGTTGGTGATCGCTATTGTGTAATAAATCTACATGAACTTTCGTTGCCTGCTGCCCATTGTGCAAGACAAGTTCAGCCCATAATTTATATTCATGCTCAATTCCCAAACCATTGAGCTTTTCTATTAAAAATTCCAATGGAACACCCAAACTTACTAATGTTCCCAGGCACATATCACCGGAAATACCTGTTGGGCATTGAAGATAAGCAAGCTTACTCATACAAAATACAATAGTTTTAGTAGTTAGTTGGTAGGGGCGGGTTTTGTTGATGATATGAACGGTGAAACTGATAATTTATCTTATGAACCCGCCCGTACAGTAGTTAGTAGTTGCTATTCGCCACTAACCACTATCCACACCAAATCTATGGCAAAAATTTTCTCAGTTCATCCTGATAATCCCCAAACTCGCCGAATAGAAGAAATTAAGGTGGCGCTCTGTGATGGCGCAGTCATGCTTTATCCTACTGATACAGTCTATGCGATCGGCTGCGATCTAAATGCGAAGTCGGCAGTAGAAAGAGTACGTAAAATCAAGCAACTAGCTAATGATAAACCACTGACGTTTTTGTGTTCATCCCTTTCTAATGTGGCGACTTATGCGGTTGTCAGCGATAGTGCCTATCGGATTATGAAGCATTTAATTCCAGGTCCATATACGTTTTTACTACCTGCCACTAAGTTGGTGCCGCGTCTGGTGCAAAATCCGAAGCGAAAAACTACTGGAATTAGGGTACCAGATCACAGTGTCTGTTTAGCGTTGTTGGCAGCGTTGGGAAATCCGATTATTTCGACTTCTGCCCATTTACCACCAGATGAGACGGGTGACGGAATTGTGGGAATGGAAATAGAGCCTATAGTGTCGCGGGCGGAGTTGTTTGATCGCTTAGACAAGTTGGTTGATGTGATTGTAGACACTGGTGAGGAACCAAGCTATGAAGTGTCTACGATTTTGGACTTAACAACAGATGAACCAAATATGCTCAGGCAGGGTTTAGGTTGGGAAAAAGCAGCTGTGTGGATATAAAATTATAGCTTCATGAGTTAGCTTTTTAATTTCGCAAACTCACAAGAAAAACACTCCAGTTTGACAATCGTCATACTTGCAAGCCCAGAAGCAGTTATGACAAAAATATAGTTAAATCTTGAGCGGACAAGGGTTGTAACTACTTGGGGATGAGAGCGAGTATCCATGTGTTATGCCTTGTCAGGATGCTTTTAGAAAAACCGACACATAGCTTTTACTGGAACTAGAGGAAATTTCTTACATTCTTAAATATCAGCAGAAAAAGCGATCGCTCTTGAGCAATGCAGATCAAGAGATTTACGCTTGCATCTGTTCCTATAAAAGTTTAGGTGCAAAAACCACTGCCACAAAAGCTATGAAACTCGCTACCGCCTTCGATCATCACTTAACAAGCGCCAATTCCTTCATTACCGACACAGATACTTTAATAGAATTATTGTGTAAAGAAATACAAGCACAAGTTAAGGCAGCGCCTGGGTGCGTACAAGCTGTAGCAAAGCGTATAGCTACAGAAGTAGAACGTATTTGCGAAAAAAGCCACCGTATTCAAAATTCCGGACAAATTAATTCTTGGCAAGCTACTTTAGCACGCTATCGTTGGCAAAAATGCCTACATTATTATCAACTCGGTTCTAAACAAGGGCGTGTGGAACTACATAGCTGTCTAGGTGCTATGGTTTATCGTCACATTTCCATTTCTGGCTCTGAGGTTGGATTTGGCGCTCGTTACAGCTTAATTGAAGATTTTCTACAAGCATTCTATATCGAAGCTATCAAGGCTTTTCGACGGGAAAATGAATTGCCTGAAGACTACACTCCACGCACTCAACTACAACTAGCTGAATACATAGCGTTCACTGAACAGTATGCCAAGCGTCGTATTAATTTACCTAGTGGCGCAAATCAGCAATTGATCATATTGCGTGCTCAAACTTTTGCCCGTCGCCAGCCTCAAGAAATCAGCGTTAATTTTGAAATGGCTATAGAATCTGCCAAAACTGAAGAAGCCGAATCCTACCTGCGTCACTCGGCTGTACAACAATTGCGATCGCAAATGATTGCCCCACAAAGTTTCGATCTGGCTGAAGACAGTGAGCGTGATCGCGTGATTTCTGAATTGATAAAATATTTAGAATCTCAAGACCAACATGACTGTGTAGACTATTTGGTATTAAAACTCCAAGACCTTTCTCCACTAGAAATTGACCAAATTCTTGGTTTAACTAACCGCCAACGGGATTATCTGCAACAGCGTTTTAAGTACCATATAGAAAAGTTTGCTCGTACCCACCAATGGCAATTAGTCCATCAGTGGTTAGGTATTAGCTTAGAACAAAAGTTGGGACTTTCTTCCGAGCAGTGGAAACATTTTTGGAATCAACTTTCTGTAGCCCAAAGACAAATTTTAGAACTGAAAATTGCTAAACTCAACGAACAAGCGATCGCCAAAGTTCTCAAGTGTACTCCCAAACAAGTACAAAAACGCTGGACTCAAATTTTAGAACTAGCATGGGAAATCCGCAACACTACCACTAAAGTTCAGATTAATTCACGTTTTAGTTAATTTTATTGCCCATCACCCTATCATCAATTTCACTTTTGACAGTTTTTGCTGATACAAATGTATTCCAAAAAATACAAACATACTAATTTAAAGATTGTAATCACTCACCTAGATTTCACTTTTCCTCAGGTAAGCAGTTGTAGATTTAATATGAAGTGCTTTACCAAAATGGACGAAAAGCTTTTTTACCTTCTGCCACGCCACTTGACGCCAGTCGCACTCGACGCGCTTAACCCGACGGCAGGTGACGCCAGGTGCTACCCTGCGGGAAGCCGCCCTCTGGGCGTCTACAACGCGCTTAACCCGCAAGGGCGCTTACGCTCCTTTATGCCGGGGAAACCTTTCGCCAGTCGCTACAAGTCGGCACTAGACGCGTTCGCCGTCAGGCGTTGCGTTAGCTAGCGGCTTCCCGGAGGGTAGCCGCCCAATGCACTGGCTCACCACCGCAGTGGCTCCTCTGCCTTCTGCCTTCTTACCGATTGAAAATTCATATTAAGTAACTGAATCTTGAGTGCTACTTCCGTGAAATCCTAGAATAGGTGCGGATGGCAGCTAAAGGAATTCAGATGATTAGAACTCAAGGCGCACGAGCTAATAAGTCTGGTGAAATATTAGAAAGTCATGTAGAAACCACATTAAGAGTACATGGATATTTTCAAGTTTGTTCTCATGTTCCTAAAAAGCAGAGACGAGAATTTATTCTAACTTCTACTTTATTACCGAAACGCTATGCCAAACAGGTTTATATCGGAACTGGTATTTATCAAACAGATATTTATGTTGATTTTTATCTTTTTGGTTTACCAGCAATGCCATCTGGATTAATTCTTGAGTGTAAATGGCAAGAAAGTGAAGGCTCTGTAGATGAGAAATTTCCTTATTTAAACTTAAATATTCAATACTCATATCCAGCACCAACTATCATTGTTATTGGTGGTGAAGGTATGAGAGAAGGTGCTGTTGGATGGTTAAAAGAAAGAGAAAGCGATAACAAAAATTTACTAGCAGTTCATAGCTTAGATAGATTTATTGCTTGGGCAAACAAATATCTTTAATAGGATGTTATTAATAACTCATAAATTATGCCGCGTTTTTTTGTATTCGAGTTAATAGAACGTGCTGCTTCTATACGATGTATATTAAAACCTATTTCTGTGTAGATTTTTTTGATAAATTCACTATTAGAGTTACATACCATAACTTTTACACCACGATTAGCTAATTCTGCGCAAGTATCTCTCAAACGCTCTTGGTCTTTTTCACTAAAACAATTACGACTATAAGCCGTGAAATAGCTAGTATTACTGATAGGATGATAAGGTGGATCGAAAAATACAAAATCATCTTTACTTGTGGCACATTTTAGCACATCTGCAAAATCTGCTTGATTTATTTTAGATGTAGTAAGAGTGGTAGAAGCTAAACGCAGCAAATGTTCTTGACAGATTTTAGGATTATCGTATTTACCTAAAGGAACATTAAATTTACCTTGAGAATTAACTCGATAAAGTCCATTAAAACAAGTTTTATTTAAATATATAAAACGAGCAGCTTGCTCTAAATCATTCTGAGTGGGATTAGCTCTAATGTGATAGTAATAATCTCGATTATGTTGGCGTTGATGCTCTTTGAGTATAATAATTAATTCTTCAACATTCTCCTGTACACAACGATAAGTAGTAATTAATTCTGCGTTAATATCAGTTAAAATAGCTGGGGTGGGTTGAATATATTGAAGATAAAAGAAAACTGCACCACCACCCAAAAATGGCTCATAATAATTCTTGTAATTTTTGGGAAAATAGGGAATATATTGGGAGATTAATTTACTTTTACCTCCAGCCCATTTTAAAAATGGACGGGGTAAAATTTGCTTTGGTAGTTGACTTAACATTTAACTAAAACTAAGCTGCTAAATATATAAATGAGAGGCTGGTGACACATATTTTATATCAATTTCCTAATTTCCCCACTGCTACGATTAGATTACAATTGAATTAATCTGGCAAAATAAATAAACGTACAGTAGATAATAAGCGGTTTTAAACCAGATGTTTGATGGATTTTGGGATAATGTATTTCGCTACCAACGCTACTTTGTTACTACTCTGTTGGGTGCTTTGTTAAGCTTACTTGCTCCATTAGCACCGTTATTGAAACGTCCTGTAACCTTAGTTGCCCTTTTGGGGTTAATTGTAGGCGGACTAGTCTTTATTAGCCTCACCTTACGTGCAATGCTAGGCTTAAGTACAATTTAAACTCAAGTAAAACCAAGGGCTATCTTTTCAGCTCCTCATCGTGGAGGGGCTATTTTCCATCTTTATTCCTTAACCCTGATTTTGAGGTGAGATAGAGGTTTATACCTCCAGTAGGTAGCCTCAATCATCTAAAAACACCATGATATAATCTATTTGGTCGAAAATGTATGAAAAAATAGTGTTAATTAAAGTTTTAGTTGAAATTCCGTTAGCGCCCTAGAATCGAAAATATTTTTGTTAGGGAGTGAAAATTTTTTTCCTTCAATGCAGTAAAGCTAATTTGAGCAAGCTGCAACAATGGAACCTCAGTTAGACTGGAAAGTGTCTGCGTTAAATGCAGAAAATGCCAGAGAACTCAGTATGATAGGAGAGTTGTGGTTATTCTACTTAACTACGACTGTGGTGAGCGCGAACTACAACAAAGTAGGATGTGTCTTAGCGGTAAAGCTTTTGAAAAGTGTATCAACACTAGAAAGCCAACGTTCATGACGTGCTGCATACAATAAACCTGTCTTCGGCAGGTTTAAAATCAAAAGCTCCACAGCTATTAAGCTGTGGCAAAGTCAAATAGTACAACCTCTGTAAGGAGGCATAGTTTTTATGGCTACAAGTCGCCGTGTTTCCCGCGTTGCCGAATTAATTAAGCGGGAAGTTAGCCAAATGTTACTCAACGGAATTAAAGATGATCGTGTGGGTACTGGCATGGTGAGCGTTACTGATGTCGATGTTTCTGGGGATTTACAACACGCCAAAATTTATGTGTCAATCTATGGCACAGAAGAAGCCAAAGCAGAGACAATGGCAGGCTTAAAGTCGGCGACAGGTTATGTTCGTAGTGAACTTGGCGCACGAGTACGCCTGCGTCGCACACCAGAGGTAGTTTTTATTGAGGATCGTTCTATAGAACGTGGTAATAAGGTATTGTCGCTATTGAACCAAATTCAACAACAGCGTCAAATAGAAAATCCAGATGAATACGAAGTTAACAGCACTTATGAGGATAATGAATTAGCCCAATAAGTAACTTTAACAACAATTAGCTCCACAAAATCAGCCACAGCTTTGACAGACGCGATAATATCGCGTCTGTTTCAATATGACTTAATATCTAATATTCACTACAAGGAGTAAGCGGCTGGTTTCTATGTAAATTCTTCATACCGCATAATTGCCTAAATCTTCATTTGAGTTAGTGGGGAAAGAAATAATTTTTTGAAGGAAATGGTAAAGAATATGATTTAAACAAAACTTCACAATTGAAGTATAAGTAATACACTCAACATCGATTAGGGATTTGTAAACTCTTATAATGCTATATTATGATACCTATAAAAACAGTAATTGTACGAGTTACAAGATGACATATACAATTCAAGGGTGGAATTCCCAAATCAGCTTTGCAACTCACATGGAGGTAGATCGCTTTTTTCAAAATTCTCATGATTCCCTGGAGAATTATAACTAGGAAGCACTGCCAGGTCTCAAGAGTTGCCAAAACTTTATTTAAGAAATTGTTAACGAATAAGTTTCTACAAACCTAAGTGTTGTATTGTAGCCTCTGTGACTTGCAGTAGTTTATACCATTGAATCCACGAGAAATTTATTTAGTGTTTTTCCATAGACTGGTGTCTGCCGTTGGAGAAAGTACTTTTTGTACTTCCTGGCTATATCACCCATGTTTCTTCTTAAGTCTAAGTTAAGGTGGTTAAAGCTTGGTTTGGAAGCAAACTGAGTTAGGCTACACAGCTATATTAGCTATCGGGCAGCAATTCTGTCTTATTGTTTGATAGACTTAAAACGAAATGTCAGGATTTTTTGATATTCTTAACATTTATTTACATATTTTGAGGGTATGTAGCGTCAAAATGAAAATAGTTCCGTATACCAAATTACAAATTGTTAGCGATAGTCCTGTTGCTTCCTATGTTTGTTCCTGATCATTAATTTTTGGAAACGTCATCTACGTATAAAGTTGTGAGCGAAGATCATGAGTGTGAATACGGTGCCTTCTATTAGCTACTACTCTTTGGATATAATTCAAGATGAAGCACGACGACTTGTGCAAAAAGGAGTGGTCAGCAGACAACAGCCAATATATACGCTATGTCAATACATCCCCGCACGGGAATGGGTATGTATCGAGTGTGAGCTAGAAAAGTGTGACTTTTTATTACGCGATCGGATTGGCGATCTGATTGGTCGGGAAGAATGGGATAACGACTAATGAATTAATTGACGATTTGAGATTTTGGATTGGGAATATATTTATTTAGATGTATTGAATGTGACAACAAAAATTCAATATGCAATCTCATGGATAATCTCTGCTTTTAATCAATTTTTCCCGATCTGAAATCTTTAGATACTCTATTTTTTGGATTATTAAACGTATTGCAATTGTTGGTACGTCAGTTTTTGAAATTTACTTGCATAGGGGCTGAAGTTTTTTCTGTTTTTGAGTAAGTTTATTGCTTGTGCCGGAGTAGTTTAACATTGGTAACTGCTCCGGTAATTTTTTGTTCTGGATCATGAGGGGTTAGTTGTACTTGGAATGATTTGTGTGTTATTACCCATGATCCAAACTTTATAAATTGGTTTTCAGTAACCAACAATAAACAATCAACATTACTCTGCTTGCTCTAAGTACAAGTTGACGTCTTCTATCACACGAGTTAGTTCAGCTTCTGTGCTTAAGCGAATTTTATCATCACGGACAGTAAGTAGGACTTTCGCAGCAAAAGGGGTTGCCCAGATATTAGGATTACAGAAAATCTCTAAAAATACTTCTCCTGTATAACGATATTCTATTGGCCGTTGCGGACTAACTTTATTGCTGCCAGAACTGGTTTTTGTCGCAACAGCTTTCAGACTATTCATTAATTGCTCTAGGGCTGCTTTTAATTCTTGTGCTGCTTGGGGTGAAAAGCTAAAGGAAACAGATCCCTCTACTAGGTTCAACGTCAGGTTACTTGCGGACATGAGCTAGGTGTTAAAACATTTTGGTACAAATACCATTTTCCTGGTGATGGGTCATAAAGTGCCGTTTTCTTATCTATTGCAACAATTAACTTAGAATAATATTCTGAGTTGTGGCAAGACAAAATTATTACAGTGTAAGAGTTCTATATATTTTTTTAGTGTGTTTACTTCTACACTTAAAGTCATAGAATATACTCTTTAAAAATCTATGACTTTAGATAACCGTAATCAAGTTAGAAAAGTTTTAATTATTACTCTACTGCTAAATATATTCGTAATGGGATTAAAAGCAGTTGTAGGTAAATTAACAGGTTCTCTCAGTTTACTAGCTGACGCTCTGCACAGCGTGACAGATAGTGCAAATAATATTTTGGGATTAATTGCCAGCAGCTTTGCTTCGCCACAACCCGATCGCGAACATCCTTATGGACATCTGAAATTTGAAGCAGTCGGAGCTTTAGGAATAGCTGCTTTTTTGGGCATAGCCTGCTTTGAGATTCTCCAAGGGGCTATTGAACGCATTCTCAATGGTGGTGAACCAGTCAAAATCTCACCATCAGAGTTATGGTTATTACTGATTGTACTGGGTGTGAATATTTTTGTAGCATTTTACGAACGGCACATAGGTATTAGAGTGGGTAGCCCAATTTTGATTGCTGACGCCAAACATACGATGAGCGATATTTGGGTGACAATTTCTGTAATTGGCGGTTTGATTGGGGTATGGTTGGGTTATCAGTGGTTAGATATAGTATTAGCTTTCCCTGTAGCTGTATTGGTATTTTGGAGCGGATGGACAGTTTTAAAAGAAAACTTACCCTGGCTTGTGGATCAAATGGCGATCGCTCCAGAAGTAATTCATGCGATCGCTGTTTCGGTGCCTGGAGTCATTAATTGCCATGACATTGCTTCTCGTGGTATTGTTGGCCGCCAAGTCTTCATTGAAATGCATTTAATAGTAAATGCTCAAGACCTAGAAACTGCTCATCGCATTACTGAAGAGGTTGAAATGGAACTAGAAAAACGTTTTGGCCCTGTCAGGATTTTAATTCACGTTGAGCCACCACAATACCAGTCTGAACAAATTAGCATTGGTCTTGATTCTAAGTCATGAATTGATTGAGTTTTAATTAATTTTCTATCTTTGGTTAGATGTTATTTATCACTTCAGATAGGTAAACCACAGCTAGATTCATTGGTAAATTGAGACTATAACAAAAAGTACTGGCAGGAAGTTTTATCGTTGTGTTCCTTTGCTGCGTCTAGAAGGAGAGCGGTGTCATAGAGGCAGACAGTACAAAATATTAAATAAATCTAGATGGTTGTGGAGTTTTTGTCGCTTCCTCCACTTTATTACGAGCAACGAGAGATTAAACTCTCTATCAGAACGGTCGAAGTTCGTAAACATCTAGTCTTATTCTTTTTCTAATCTTTATTTCATATCATCTATCTTTAAAATGAAATTTATGCCTGTAGATATATTTACAATTAATAACTGATAGATAAGAGTGAAGTATCTGGCTGTCAGTTATTAATTATTAATCATTTTTGTCTTTAATTCATTGAGGATTTATATATTCATAACTCACCATGTTGTTAACCCTTACCGGTAGCTAATACATTAATTACAGCCATAACTAAATCTGCTGGATCTACGGGTTTTGTCACATGACTTTGAAAGCCGGCTCCAAGAGCACGCACCCTATCTTCACTATCGGCATAGGCAGTTAATGCCACAGCAGGCACATTTGCTATCTGATCTATCTTTAAAGCACGCACTTTCTGAATTAAGGTGTATCCATCCTCATCAGGCATACCAATATCACAAACCAAAATATCAGGTTGCAATTGCGGTAGTACCTCTAGCGCTTCTGCTGCTGATTTGGTTGTGGTAACAATAGCTCCATCTGCTTCTAATACGGTAGAAATATAAAAACGGCTGTCTTCATCATCATCTACAATGAGGATTTTTAAATTAGTAAGAGGGAGAGAAGGCTGGGCGGAGTCTCCATCAATATTGGAAAAAAGAGAAAAATCCCTCATGATCTTATCCCTCATTTGTTCTCTGTTTCCTTCAGTAATTTTACTGCGTTAGTGTAGATGTGATGTATGCTGATAGAAATTTCTTGTAATTTCTATGGCATCTCATAAAACAGGGCTTGCTGTTAGATTTGTTTTGAGGAAAGATAGCTTGTGCAATACATCCAATTGGTCATAGTATTTCTTCACATAGCATAGTAGCGATCGCCCAAAAGCAGCACAAAAATCTCTGAACTAAATTACAGAGCCGACAAGTTTTTCATTGAATTATGTAAACTCTTTCAACAGAATTCTCTTAGATATATTACCATTTATTAAAAATATCTTAAGTAGTTAAAATCAAATTTTTTGCGTATAGCTGAGATATAAAAAAGCTGATCTCACAAAAGTGCAACCCATAAAATTACCTTGAACACATTTTTTACTATGTGTTATCAATACAGCCTTTTATACCTTCAATATTCTGTATAACTATCTAGAACGTGGCTACTGAGAAAAATTACGATTTCTTGCAATTAGATTTAAATACATATGAGCAAGAACCAATTCATATTCCTGGTTCTGTTCAGTCACATGGGGTGATTTTAACATTAAAAGAACCAGAGCTAATAATTTTACAAATTAGTAATAATACACAATATATTTTAGGTTTATCTCCCGAAGAATTACTTAATCAACCACTCAGTAAATTACTTGATTCTGAACAAATGGAACATTTTGTTGATTGTTTGAATCAAGAAACTGTACAGGTAGCTAACCCAATTGAATTGGCGATCGCATCATCTGAAAAAACTAGAAATTTTGATGGTATAGTTCATCGTCAGATGGAAGTGCTAATTCTGGAGTTAGAACCAACAGTCTCAGAAAGAAATAATTTTTACTTTAAATTTTACAATTTAGTCAAACAAGCTTTATCAAAACTGCAATCGGCTTATACTTTTACTGAAATTAGTCAGATTATTGCCAAAGAGATGAGGAGAATTATTAAATTTGATAGAGTAATGATTTATAAGTTTGACGAAGACAAAAATGGCATAGTTATTGCGGAAGATAAAGAAGAACATCTTACCTCCTATTTAGGATTACATTACCCAGCTTTAGATATTCCTCCATTAGCCAGAAACCTTTTTAAGCAAAACTGGCTTCGCTTCATCCCAAATATTGATTATCAACCAGCTGCAATTATCCCCGCCCATAATCCTTTAACTAACGAGCCTTTAGATTTAAGTCATTCAGTATTGCGGAGTGTATCTCCTTGCCATATTGAGTATCTGCAAAATATGGGTGTAAAGGCAACAATGACAATTTCTGTGATTAGAAACAATAAATTATGGGGATTAATTGCTTGTCATCATTACACACCCAAATATGTACCTTATGAAATTCGTCATGCTTGTGAGTTTCTAGGACAAATGACATCTCTAGAAATAGCATCCAAAGAAGATAATGAAGACTCCGAAGACAAAATTGCAATCAAATCTATTCAAACAAAGTTAGTGGAATATATGTCGGCGGAGGAAAATTTTATCAATGGCTTACTGAACAATCAGCCGAATATACTCAATCTCGTCAATGCTCAAGGTGCTGTAGTTTGTTTTGAAGACGAACTTTATTTCATTGGTAACACTCCAAATCAACAAGAAATTCAGGACTTAATTAAATGGATCAGTCAAAACGTAACTGGAGAAATTTTTTATACAGATTCTTTACCAAGAAGATATCCGGAAGCAGAAAAATTCAAAGATGTTGCTAGCGGTTTAATTGCGCTTTCTATCTCCAAAACTCATAATAATTATGTTTTGTGGTTTCGTCCAGAAGTATTACAAACCGTGAATTGGGGAGGCGATCCCAACCAATCTATAGAAGTAATTGAAGATGGTACTTTGCGCTTGTCGCCTCGGAAATCTTTTGAACTATGGAAACAAACTGTTCACCTTAAATCTTTACCTTGGAAACCTTGGGAAGTTAATGTAGCATTGGATTTACGAAGTGCAATTATTAGTATTGTGTTGCGAAAGATAGATGAGTTGGCAAAACTCAACTTTGAACTAGAACGTAGCAATCAAGAGTTAGATGCTTTTGCTTACATTGCGTCGCACGATTTAAAAGAACCATTACGCGGTATTCATAATTACTCTAATTTCTTAATCGAAGATTATGGCGAAATTCTGAATGAGGAAGGCAAAGCCAAGCTCAAAACGCTAATTCGTCTCACTCAACGGATGGAAGATTTAATTGATTCACTGTTACGGTTTTCCCGACTAGGAAGAGTGGATCTCATGTTGCAGCAGATTGACTTAAATATTGTTTTACAACGAATTTTAGATTTGTTGGGTGCTCGTATTGAAGAGACGGGTGCAGTGATTAGTATACCTAGACCACTACCAATAGTTTACTGCGATCGCATTCAGTTAGGCGAGGTTTTTAGTAACTTAATTACTAATGCCATTAAATATAATGATAAAGCCGAGAAATTAGTTGAAATTGGCTATATGGAAGCTTCAGAAACAGTAACATTTTATGTACAAGATAATGGGATTGGTATTCGGGAAAAACATTTTGAAGCTATTTTCCGGATTTTTAAACGATTGCACAGCCCTAACAAATATGGAGGTGGCACAGGCGCAGGATTGACGATCGCCAAAAAAATTGTAGAGCGACATGGCGGTAAAATTTGGGTGGAGTCAACCTACGGTGAAGGTAGTACATTTTATTTCACTTTGCAGAAAGCTAACTGAATCTAATGATTGGCAACAGTGCTCAACCCATACTGGTGATTGAAGATAGCGATGAAGATTTTGAAGCCTTACAGCGAATGATGCACCATCAACAAGTGCTAAATCCTATATTTCGCTGTACGGATGGCGATGAGGCACTTGACTTTCTTTATCATACGGGTGCCTATCAAGAGCCTCAAATTGCTCCCCGTCCTTGGCTTATTCTACTAGATCTGAATTTACCGGGAACTGATGGGCGAGAAGTATTAGAACAGATTAAACTGGATCAAAACCTCAAGAAAATCCCTGTTGTAGTGTTTACTACTTCTTCTAATCCTAGAGATATTGAAATCTGTTACGGATGTAGTGTTGCTAGTTACATTATTAAACCTATTGATATTAAGCGATTAAAACAAACATTTCACAGTTTCCTAACTTATTGGTTGGATATTGTGGTTCTTCCTGATACGTCAATAGGTGGTTATAACCCAACAAACAACTATCCTAATTATTAGTGATGTTAATAGTTAATAGCTAATTGTTCATTGTCATTAGCCATTAACTATTAACCATTAACCATTTCCTTTATTCCCACTCAATAGTTCCAGGTGGCTTCGAGGTGATGTCATAAACCACACGGTTGACACCTTTGACTTCATTGACAATCCGGTTGGAAATCACTTCTAGTACATCGTAAGGTACGCGCGCCCAATCGGCAGTCATGCCATCTTCACTAGTGATAATACGTAAAACTATAGGATAGGCATAGGTACGCTGATCACCCATAACACCGACACTCTTGATTGGCAACAAGACAGCAAATGCTTGCCAGTATTGGTGGTATAAACCACGCTGGTTAATTTCCTGCCGCACAATCAAATCGGCATCCCGTAAAATCTTCAACCTTTCGGCAGTAATTTCACCTAAAATCCGAATTGCCAAACCAGGGCCGGGGAACGGATGACGTTGTACAATTTCTTCTGGCAAACCAATAGAACGCCCGACTTTACGAACTTCGTCCTTAAAAAGTTTCCGTAATGGTTCTACCAGTTTGAATCGCAAATCTTTAGGCAAACCACCAACGTTATGATGGCTTTTGATTTTCACCGCTACCCTTTCGCCTGTTTGCGGATCGACGTTGGTATCGGCGGATTCAATTACATCTGGATAAAGCGTGCCTTGTGCTAGATAATCAAAAGGGCCAAGACGTTTCGACTCTTCCTCAAATACACTGATAAATTCGTGGCCAATAATACGACGCTTTTCTTCTGGATCGGTGACACCAGTAAGAGCAACAAGGAAGCGATCGCGAGCATTTACGTACTCTACAGGAATGTGAAACTGTTCTTGGAATAACTTTAATAACCGCTCTGGCTCATACTTGCGCATAAAGCCTTGGTCAATAAAGACACAAGTCAACTGATCGCCGATCGCTTTATGTAGTAAAAAAGCCAGAGTAGAAGAATCCACTCCACCAGATAGTGCCAATAACACCCGCTTGCTACCAACTTTGGCGCGAATTTCGCGAATTGCTTCTTCAACAAAGGCAGCAGTTGTCCAAGTGGGTTCGCATTCACAAATGTGGTAAACAAAATTACGGATTAATGCTAAACCGCCAACAGAATGCACTACTTCTGGATGGAACTGAACGCCATAAAGTTTCCGCTTGTGATCGGCGATCGCAGCACAGGGAGTATTTTCTGTATGTGCCAGCAATTCAAATCCAGAGGGCATGGCTGTAACAGAGTCACCATGACTCATCCACATAGTCGTGCCATCCTCAACATTGGTAAACAAGTCTGTTGGATCGTCTATGTGTAGTGATGCCTTACCATATTCACCCCGTTCAGCTCTTGCTACTTCTCCGCCTAACTGCTGTACCATCAGCTGCATACCGTAGCAAACACCCAGGATCGGGATTCCCAAATGCCAAATTTCTGGGTCACATTTAGGAGCACCTTTGTCGTAAACTGAATTGGGCCCACCAGAAAGGATTATTCCTTTCAGATTGAGTTGCCGCAATTGTTCGGCTGTGGTTCGATAAGAAAGTACTTCTGAATAAACTTGGGTTTCTCGAATTCTGCGGGCAATCAATTCAGAATACTGAGAGCCAAAATCGAGAATCACAATCATCTGGCGATTAATTTGCCCCAGAGATTCTACTGTTTGATCCTCTTGTTGTGTTGGTAGGGTCACCGCTGTGTTCATAACGGGGAGTGTGTGGATGGAAAAGTAAAAGAATATGGTTGTTGCTCTAGAATGTGGCTAATATCGTTATATGCTCTTTCTCAGGCTTGTAAGGTTAACAAATACCGTTACAAACGCTGTTTAGAACGCGCTTACCCTGCCTACATATCCATCAATGGTGTTAAGAAGAAAAAAATACTCTAGAGTAGCTACTTAAAAGTTTATTTATTTGGAATTGTTATGATTATTCATAATAAGTTAACATAATTTTGCGATTCGCGAACAAGCAGTTTTGGATTTGACAAGAAATTTAGGGACTAGAGACGCTTGAAGAGGACAAGGGGAGGGGGAGAGGAAGACGCAAAGACAACCAGACACGGTGACGCGGAGAAACTATCAAAAATATTCCCCATGTCCCCGTGTCTCCGTGTCCCTTTGTCCCTGTGTCCTCTTTACCCAATCCCCTTTTAGATAAATCCTATTCGGTCAAGGGGCCAAAAGCGAAACACCGCACGACCGATAATATTTTTTTCTGGTAAAAAGCCCCAGTAACGGGAGTCATTACTATCGTTGCGGTTGTCTCCCATAACAAAAAATTCATCTTCAGGAACAACTACTGGTGAAAATGGCTGATTTGGTGGTTCAGCAATATAGTTTTCTTGCAAAGGTTGTCCGTTAATGTAAACCTTGCCTTTAGCAATGGTAACTACTTTACCTGGTTCTCCAATCACGCGCTTGATAAAAGCTTGGTCTTTTGGGTATCCCCGTCGTTGTAGTTCATCGGGAGGACGAAAAACAACTATATCACCCAAGCGTGGCAGATGAAAAGAATAGGAAACTTTTTCTACTACCAAGCGATCGCCTGTATGTAAGGTTGGCACCATTGAATCTGAGGGAATGTAGCGAGGTTCGGCAATAAAAGTCCTGATTAAAAATGCCAAAACTAAGGCGATCAATACCAGAGTCAGATTTTCTCGCCAACTTTGCCATCCCTTTGATGAAGCTGGCACTTGTTTTGCATCACTTTCGCGAGGGATCATAGAATTTTAGAACCAGTTAAGAATGAAGTGAAACACATACCTTGATTATTTTGACGCTAAAAGTATATTTCCAAGCAAGTTAGATTTGCACTGTCAAAACAAACATTAGTAATTTTGAAGTTACAGTTCTATAACTTGAATATTCAGCACTTCTGATGGCAGAGGAACATGAGAGGTGAAAATCAAAGCCCCTCCTTGCTGAGTAAAGTTACTCAAGACATTAAGCATTAAAGATAAAGAGTTGGGATCTTGTCCTACCATAATTTCATCCAACAGGCAAATTTTCGGTTGTCTGGCTAAGACTGCACCCAGCGCTAACCGCCTTTTTTGCCCTTGAGAAAGTGCTTGGGGATGCTCGTTGGCGTGATCGCTTAAATTCAGTTGTTCTAATAACAAATCAGCGATCGCTTTTGTGACTTCGGGTTGTTGAATTTCCGCTCGCACGCTGTCAGCAAATAACTGATGATTGGGATTTTGAAGTACAAAACCAACATCTTTAGCAATTTGCACAACAGTGCGTTTGCTCGTATCTCTGCCCAAAATTTCTAATTTTCCTGTTGTTGGCTTGAGTAATCCACACAAAAGTTTCAGCAGTGTCGTCTTGCCGCAGCCATTACCTCCTTTGAGTAAAATAGTTTCCCCTGCTCCTACTTGCAAATCGGGAAAGGGAGGGTATCCACCCCAACTCAGCCCGTGAGTGCGAAGGAGATTGGGAGAAGAGAGGAGTGGGGGAGTGGGTGAAGGGGGGAGAGGGAGAATGGCAGAGGGGAGAGATTTCTCCGACTCAATGAGTTTGCCTTGTTGGAAATAGTAGGAGCGATCGCATATCTTTTTGACTACATCTATCCGATGTTCAACGATAATTACAGACTGACCTTTTTCTGCCCTTGATTTCAATAGTTGCAGCAGAAGTTCAACACCTTTAGCATCCAGGTAAGCCAAAGGTTCATCTAACAACATCACAGGTTGTCCAATTGCCAAAAGACAGGCAATCAGCAGACGTTGCTTCTGCCCTGCTGAGAGTTGGCGAATGAACCAATTTCGTTGTGCCTCTAAACCAAATTCTTGCAGTGAATTATCAGCTAATTGCAGTATTTGGTTCGGCGGTACGTTCCAGTTTTCCAAACCGAATACAAATTCTTCCCAAACTCGCTCTGTAAAAATTTGCGTTTCTACGTTTTGCAGGAGCACGCAGAAATGTTGCGATCGCTGTCGAACTGACCACTCTGCTAAGTTAATATCTTGGTAAAAAATACTACCATATAATTTTCCACCTGTGTGATTAGGAGTAATTCCAGCCAAGCAATTCAAAAACGTACTTTTTCCACTTCCGGTTGCTCCAGCAATTAAGGTAATCTCACCAGGATAGAGGCTAAAATTTACATCCTCTATCGTTGGCTGGGATTTTCCTGGATATGTAAATGTCAGATTTACTACTTCAACAAGCGGTTGGTTGGATGCCATGTGTTCTCAAGCTACCCATTCCAGATATCCCACAACTATCACAATCGCAGCAGCACTGACAGCAAAGATAGTATCTTTTAGTTGCCATCGCAAAGGTTGGCTATTACTGCGTGGAGCCTGGGGATCGTAACCTCTGGTTTCTAAACCTACGGTAACATCATCTGCATAGGCAACAATCCGAAAAATCAACGGCATCAACAAGCCAGAAAACCACTGCCTTGGCTGACGTACTACATTTATACCCCGCAACCAATTAGCTTCAATAATTCGCTGGGCTTCTTGTTGAATAACAGGCAAAAATCTCCAAATCAGCATCAAACTCAAAACAATAAAATTGGGTAAGCGTGCGGCTTGAATTGCTCTCACTAAATCGGATGGTGAGGTAGTACTGGCAAGGAGTGGGGTTGGTAACAGAATCGCAAACAGACGCAAGCTACTAATCACAGAAATGTGGAAATCCCTCAGCCAGGTGGAAATAGCCATGAATATAAGTAGAGCGATCGCCACATACGCAAAAATTTTCAGGTTGATTCGCACGGAAACTAGTACTAGTGTCAATAAGGTAATTACTAAGACACTAATAGCTTTGATATCGTGCAGGAGCAGAGCTACAAACAGGATGGTAATACAAACAATAATTTTGAGTAGAGGATTAATCTGAGTAAGGAAATTACGCTTCCTCATGTGGAAAATCAATTTACGTATAACTGATAACTTGCACCATTTTTAATAAGCGTAAGGTGGAGAGAAGTCCTGCAGTGAGGCAGTGCGTTGCGCGGGTTCCCCGCGTTGTAGCAACTGCCGAAAGGGTTTCCCACGCCCAGGGAACTTCGGGACACTATTCACAACGTAAAAATAAGGGTTTGAGGAAAAGTAAGCAGTACTCACTCTACAAAAATGTCATCAAGCTCTGTATTCCCTAGTACCGAGTCCCTAGCCCCCAATTCCTTTTAAACATCAACATCCATTTTCCCAGCTCTTTGTAATTGCTTAACTGCTGACTCTCCTAACCACCAACCAACAATACCTGCCATACCTGCTAGTACTGTGAGCAAGATAAGTACTCCAGGCTGCGTCGCAATTTTCACAAATGGATCTGCCCTCGAACCTTTAATCAAATACGCACCAAGAAGTAAACCACCTAAGTTGGCACTGGCAAAAAAGAGAACATTTCCCCATAAACGGTTGATTTTACGTCGATAATTCCCTAAAAAGAACATCACCAACTCAGTTACTAAAACAGTGACAGCTAAGTACAGAGAAATAATCGGTGAAATCAATCCTAGTAGCACTGCCAAAGGAAGAATCATCAAAGCTACACTGCCACGACGTTGTAAACGTGCCATTCCTAAAGTCAGGAAAATCCCTCCCAGAGGCGCCCAAAACAAAAGCTGTAGTCCAGGGGGTGCGAATGGGCCGACAATAAATACAGCAATTACCATGCCAATCGTCATGAAGGCAGCGAATACATAGTCTCTCAAACGCCAAGGACTTTTCATATTAAGTTTTGAAATTTGCTTTTAGTTATGAGTGGTATGTTTTTTGCCGAAAAACACACCTATCAACACATTTTTTCTGGCTGTTAAAAGATTGTCTTAGTATAACCAAAGACCCTTTTTCTACAAAAAAGTAGTGCTATAGTTATTTCCTTAAATCTTTCCTTAAATCATATTGTATATAAAAGCTCAATCTTGCGATTTAATCAGCTTTATTCTCTTTTTGTTCGGTGTTTACCAAAGTATTTCTCACTACGATAGCGCAGCCACACTCGCAACACTTGCGGAATCTGCTGTTTTTGTTCTTTGCTTAAGGTGTTGTAAAGGGCTAACGCACGCTCGCGTTCACCTCGGCAAGCAGCGTTGTTGTGAGCATCCCAATAGCTGCGGGCAACTCGAATCCGCCGACAGACTTCCTTAATCAGTTCTTCTCCAGCGAGTGGAGCATCTTGCTTTGCCATATTCAAATACTCTTAATTCCTATGGATTTCCTATCCATAAAAGCGATCGCTCTTTACAATCTTTGAAATTTTACCTTTAAACCATCTTTTGGATGAGGGGTTGGGGTCATAATCATTTCCAAGTTCTGTTCGGGTAGTAGTTCCCACTGATAATGACGTAGCAAGAGAACTGCAAAAATCTTCATTTCCAGTTTCGCAAATTCCTTACCCAAACATTCTCGTATCCCACCACCAAAGGGGATATAACCGCAGGGCTTAGATTTGTCTTCCACCCTGTCAAGACTAAAACGTTCCGGATCGAATCCTTCTGGGTGATGATAAATACTTTTATCTTGATGGGTTCTACCAATCTGGTACAGTACAGACCAGCCTTGAGGAATATAGTAACCATTAAATTCACAAGGCTCAATCACCTCGCGAAATCCACCACCTACAGGAGGAATAAGTCGCAACACTTCTTTCAAGACTTGCTCCAGGTAAGTCATTTGTTTGAGATTTTCTGAAGTCAGTGGTATGTCTACACCTAGTTGCTGTTGTTCGGCACGGGCAGTTGCCAAAACCTCTGGATTTTGTACTAATAATAGACACAACGAAGCCAGCGCCGATGTCAGAGTTTCATGACCTGCAAATAGCAAGGTTAGCAGTTGATCTTTAAGTTCATCAAGGCTGAGGCGTTTACCTTCTTCATCTTCTGCTTGTAGCAGCAGTTCTAAGGCATCCTGAACAGAATTTCCGGTTTCTTGACGTTGACGGACTATTTTTTCTATTTCAATGAGCAATAATTTTCGGCAACGCAACGCTTTACCAAAGTTAGTCCACGGTAAATTTATTGGCAGGCTGAATAAACCATCAACCCAAGTTTTGTACCACTCACCCAATTTGGTTTGGGAAGCGGAATCAGTACCTACAAGTAATTTGCAGGCAGTATCAAGAGTATAATTCCTGAGTTCTGGATACCAGGCAAATGTACCGAGTTTCTCCCACCTATCTAGATATTGGTGGGTAATTTGCTCCATTGTACTGGCATAACTAGCTAAAGCCCGTGGTTGAAAAGCTTGGGATAACAGTTTGCGGCGATTATGGTGTTCTGTACCTTTCTGAACTGATAAAGATGCAGTACCTAAAAGTGTTTTTGTGCTACGAGGCCAATTATTGGAAAAATATTTATTGTCATTACTGAATAGAAATCGGTTCCCATCTGCACCTGTGACAATTAAGGTTGGACGCCCAAATACTTGAGTTTTAAAGACAGAACCATACTTTTGCTGTCGCTTTTTGGTAAAGTCTGGATCGTTTAAAAACGGTATAGTTTCTCCAATCCAAGGCAAACCATAACTACCAGGAGGTAAAGGAAGGGAACTAAGGGTATTGCTGGTTGTCATCTAGTCCTACTTAAATTAATCGACATTCATATGGACTGACACAATTTATGCAGGTAAATACAGATAGATTTTTGTGTTCATCTGTATTCTCTCTGGTTAATTTTAAATGCACACGGATGAAATGTACCACAAATAGCAGAGGATTTGGATTGGGTAGAACAGACAACGGCAGACAATTCGACGCTAGCAATTTCAAGGTGGTGGCAACAATGGGCTTTGGAGATTCCCCTGATTTCGTATCACCGGATTGGTTGGGGCATCTTATGTTTTTTAGGCACTTTGATTGTGATACTAATCTTCTCTTCTTCAATTGGTACAGCAAATAGGCTTTAACGTTATTCATGCCGAAGATGAGATGGAATCGCAATACGGTAAGCCTGTTTGTTTCCGTTGGATTGTAGCTCGTAAGGCAGACATAGAGATCTAAATTAACGGCTCATTGCAGTTCTCTGTTGTGGCGTTGCTGATAACAGATGAAACAACAATAGCAACTCAGTTCTTTTCAATCTGGTTGTTGATTTGACTTGCCCAGTTTAAATACGAAGATTAAAAATCTGTACTAATCCAATAATTATCAAATATATTGCCACAATGTAGTTAAGCAGTCTGGGAAGTATAAGAATTAGTATTCCTGCTATTAAAGCAACAATTCCATTAATATTAATACCTACCTGAACAGTAGTAGTTTGTTGGGCAAGTAAAATTGGCAAATCAAACATAGTTAGTTGAGTAGGAAAATACCTAAAATCTAGTAACAATTTAATAATAAGTACACCTCTCTTAAGACTAATTTCTTTAATAAGACTGATATTTATATTTACATACTCTTATATACTCTCATGACTAAAAGTTGTGGGGTTCTAAGCTCAAACGCTTGTTTTGCCAGCCTTTTTAGGTATTGCCAACTCTAATGGAACTAGATTTCTGAGTCAAATGTAAAGAAAATTATTTTTTTGTAAACATTTGTGATATTTTGGTTTGAGAGCACAACTGTAAACTACAGATGTCTTGCTCCACGTTGGGTCAGTTGAAAACTTAGTGAGGTAGTTCTCTAATATGGCAATTACTATCGACTCTGCCCGTGGCATTTTCCCCAATACACTGTCGGCGGATGCCGTACCAGCTCTAACCGCTCGATTCAACCAACTCAGCGCCGAAGATCAACTGGCATGGACATGGTTCGCTTTCTTGGAGATGGGTAAAACCATTACCGTTGCTGCTCCTGGTGCAGCCAGTATGCAGTTTGCAGAAGGAATCCTGAACCAAATCAAGCAAATGACTTTTCCTGAACAAACTCAGGTTATGTGCGATCTTGCAAACCACGCAGATACGCCCATTTGCCGTACCTATGCTACTTGGTCACCTAATATTAAGCTAGGTTTCTGGAATCAGCTTGGGGAATGGATGGAGCAAGGCATTGTTGCGCCAATTCCAGCTGGCTATCAACTATCAGCTAATGCTAAAGCTGTATTGGAAACTCTCAAAGCCTTGGATCAAGGTCAACAGATCACCGTCTTGCGGAACTCCGTTGTGGACATGGGGTTTGATGTCAATAAACTAGGCAGCTACACCAAAATTTCTGAACCTGTAGTTCCGCCTAAAGAAAAGTCTCAACGTACTCAAGTCACTATTCAAGGTATCAACAACCCAACCGTGTTGAACTACATGAACAACTTGAATGCAAATGACTTTGATGAACTGATCAAGCTATTCGTACCAGACGGCGCTTTGCAGCCTCCTTTTCAAAGACCAATCGTGGGCAAAGATGCGATCTTGCGGTTCTTCCGAGAAGAATGCCAAAATCTCAATTTGCTCCCAGAGCGGGGTATCTCTGAACCCGCAGAAGATGGCTATACTCAAGTGAAAGTGACGGGCAAAGTTCAAACCCCTTGGTTTGGCGCAGCAGTGGGCATGAACATGGCTTGGCGGTTTTTGCTCAATCCTGAAGGTAAGATATTTTTTGTAGCCATTGACTTGTTAGCTTCTCCCAAAGAACTTTTGAACCTAGTTCGCTAGGCAGACAATAGAAATAACTAAATTGACGATGATCATAAATTGAGCGCTTTTGGTTAACAGAGCGCTCAATTACTCTAGAAAAACAAAAGACTTTAACCAAATAACTACGGCACAAATTTCAGGTTGAATCATGCAAGCAAGTGAAACTGAGTGGACGGACATCGAGAAGAAGATAGCTAGAACTGCCTTTGAACAAGCCTATAAAAGAGAAATTGATGCTTTGCTCAAACAAGTTCAAAAGCAAGCAACTACGCTTGTGGACTTGGGTGATCTCTGGCGGTTGCACGATTTCTTGAGTGCTAAAAGGCATGAAGTTGAGGGCAAGTATGACTACCAATACTCCGTTCTGCTCTTTGTCTTTGCTGAATTGATCAAAGAAGGCTGGTTAGCTCTGAACGAACTCGAAGGGTTGAATCAAGACAAGCTATCCAAGGTAGCTGTTCTGTCGCGGATGTAGCTTGTTAGCGTTAATGAAAATAATTCTATAAATAAAAACGGTAGAAGACTTTCACCTTCTACCGCTTTCAAATTTTAAATTCTAGATTTTAAATCTAAAATTTACTCCACACCGGGAGTCATCAATTCCCGGCGCTGTTCTGGTCTTACCGTTACAGTACCGCTTTCATCCACATCAACGATCGCAGTATCCCCTTCCTTAACACGACCGGAGAGAATTTCTTCTGCCAAGCTATCTTCAAGCAAGCGCATAATTGCCCGACGTAAAGGTCTTGCACCGTAGCTGGGGTTGTAACCCTCTTGCAGTAGGCGTTCCTTGAAGCGATCGCTCACTTCCAAAGTAATGCCTTTTTCGGTGAGGCGACCGAATACTTCTTTGAGCATGATGTCGGCAATTTGCATTACCTCTTCCTTGCTCAGTTGACGGAAGACGATAATTTCATCCAGACGGTTGAGGAATTCTGGACGGAAGTACTGTTTGAGTTCTTCGTTCACCAAAGACTTAATGCGGTTGTATTGCTGTTCGCTTTGGTCTTCAGCAAACTCGAAGCCGATTCCGCCGCCGCCTTTTTCAATTACCTTAGAACCGATGTTGGAAGTCAAGATCAGCAAGGTGTTCTTGAAGTCTACCGTGCGACCTTTGGCATCAGTTAAGCGACCATCTTCTAGAATTTGCAGCAGCATATTGAATACATCGGGGTGCGCTTTTTCGATTTCGTCAAATAGCACCACGGTGTAAGGACGGCGACGTACTGCTTCTGTCAATTGACCGCCTTCGTTGTAACCGACATAGCCTGGAGGCGAACCAATCAGCTTGGAAACGGTGTGACGCTCCATGTATTCGGACATATCTAAGCGGATCATCGCTTCTTCAGAACCGAAGAAGTAAGATGCCAATGATTTTGCCAACTCGGTTTTACCTACACCAGTAGGCCCGGAGAAGACAAAGCTGGCGATGGGTCGGTTGGGATTCTTCAAGCCGACACGAGCGCGACGAATTGCCCGCGAAACTGCCTTCACAGCGTCTTCTTGACCAATTAGGCGCTGGTGCAAGGTTTCTTCCATGTGTAGCAGCTTTTCGGACTCGGATTCGGTGAGTTTGTTCACCGGTACTCCTGTCCAGGAAGCGACAATGTGGGCAATGTCTTCTTCGTTAACGACAGGTTCATCACCATCATTGCGACCACCATTGGATTTGCTTTGAGCGATCGCGCGAATTTCGGCTTTGATTTCCATTTCGCGATCGCGCAGTTCTCCAGCTCGGTCAAAGTCTTGGGCGCGAACTGCATCGTCTTTTTCCTTCAAAATCTGGCGCAGTTCTTTGTCCAATTCCTTGGCTGCGGGTGGCAGTTGGGAGTTAATCAAACGTACCCGGCTTCCTGCTTCGTCAATCAAGTCGATCGCTTTGTCCGGCAGATAGCGATCGCTGATATAACGGTCAGATAATTTCGCTGCTGCAATCAAAGCTTCGTCGGAAATCTTTAGCTTATGGTGTTGCTCGTAGCGATCGCGTAGCCCGCGTAAAATTTCTATAGTTTCATCCACCGTAGGTTCACCGACCATCACTGGTTGGAAACGGCGTTCTAGGGCTGCATCCCGCTCAATGTGTTTGCGGTATTCATCTAGGGTTGTGGCTCCAATACACTGCAACTCACCTCTTGCCAAAGCTGGCTTGAGGATATTTGCCGCATCAATCGCGCCTTCTGCCGCACCTGCACCAATTAAGGTGTGTACCTCATCTATTACTAAAATTACATTTCCCGCCTGCCGAATTTCATCCATGATTTTCTTCAGGCGTTCTTCAAATTCACCTCGATATTTTGTTCCTGCTACTAGTAAACCAATATCTAAAGTAACTACGCGTTTTTCTTCCAGGATGTCGGGGACATCTTTGTTGGCAATACGCTGCGCTAAACCTTCAGCGATCGCGGTTTTACCAACCCCTGGTTCCCCAATTAGTACGGGATTGTTTTTTGTGCGGCGACCCAAAATCTGAATCACCCGCTCAATTTCTTTGGCGCGTCCCACCACTGGATCGAGCTTGCCGTCCAATGCCATTTGGGTCAAATTCGAGCCAAATTCATCTAAAGTCGGGGTCTTGTTGCCACGAGGTTGCCCACCGGCACTCACCTCAGCGGTTTCTCCCAACATCCGAATGACTTGAGTTCTTACCTTAGAGAGATCCACGCCCAGGTTTTCTAGTACCCTGGCTGCTACACCTTCCCCTTCTCGGATCAGGCCCAACAGCAGATGCTCGGTACCTATATAGTTATGCCCTAATTGGCGCGCTTCTTCCAAGGATAGTTCCAGAACTCGCTTTGCCCGTGGCGTAAACGGAATTTCCACGGCTACAAAGCCTGAACCCCGGCCTATGATTTTTTCTACTTCAATCCGAGCGTCTTTAAGATTGACGCCCATGGATTTCAGCACCTTGGCCGCCACTCCGGTACCTTCTCCAATCAGACCCAGGAGGATCTGCTCGGTACCCACAAAATTGTGTCCCAGGCGGCGTGCCTCTTCCTGGGCTAGCATGATTACCTTAATGGCTTTTTCTGTGAAGCGTTCAAACATGGCATTGTTTCCCATCACCTGCGTCGTGCCGGTACGCTGATTTTAGCACAGCAAAATCGATTGGATGTCTGTATAAAGAAATAGACATACAATCAGGGATCGCCCAGGTTTATGGGAACTACTAACTATTTATTATTTTTTGTGAACTGTGTACTGAGGAGCTTGAATTGACTGCGTTTGGGGAAATTAATTACCAACAAAAATTCTGGATTTACGAGATTGCGAAATCAATCCCAAAAGTAAAGTATATACTATAAAACTTTGCATTTGTCAATCTTGTTTTGAACACTATTATAATTTTTTATAAGACATAGGAGGAAAAATAACAATTAAGTAGAGTTTAAGTAGAGTTAAAAAAGTCATAACTCACCGTGAGACACTCAAGCATAGAAATAATTGCTCAATGCTTGCAGGATTTTATTAACAGTCTATAGCTAATAGTAACTAATCCCTATTGACTATTATCGGTGATCTAGGCACAGTTAACTGCATCTCTAACGAAGATTGGCTAAATCCCAAGAAAAATTATTGAGGCGATCGCTAATCAGGGCGTGTAAGTAGTGCAAAGTTTCTTGAAATTCTGGAGATTGCAAACCCCCCAGCCACAGAATCAGCGCATCTTCATCGTTATCTTTATAGTAACGTCGTCGCCGTCCAGCAACTTTGAAGCCGAATTTCTGATACAGAGAAATAGCAGCTTGGTTGGAAACTCTGACTTCGAGGGTTGCTCGTTCGCTGCCGCACTCACAAGACGTCTGGAGTAGAGAATACAGCATAGCCTGCCCCAAAGCTTGACCTTGGTATTGGGGATGAACTGCCAAAATTGTAATATGGGCTTCCTCTAAAATTGACCAAAAACAGCCCATTGCCACTAACTTTTGCGGAAATAAAGGCGAAAACAAACCAAGTAAGATGCTATTGGGACTGTCTATTTCTCTTTGGTATGCTTCCATTGTCCAAAGACCACCAAAGCAGGCTTTGTCCAGTTCCAATACAGCACCTAAATCTGCTGTTGTTAATGATTTCAGTTCTAGTTTGAATTTGCTCACACTTTTTGGTTAAGTCTACAGCATCAAAGAAAGGTTTCAGAGGGAACAGGGAAACCCATGCTTAAAAGCGTGGGATTGAAACAAGGACGCTTTGTTTTTCGGGCAACGCCAGACAAAACAATTCTTTTTTCTGACTGGGCTTTAAACCCAGAACGCGCATTTTTTTGGGGAACAGAGAACAAGACACATTCTGTTCCCTATTCCCTGTTCCCTGTTCCCTTTCTTTGTAACAACAATGAATTCACCTACACCCTCTACACCCGCAAACCCCTACACCCTTATTCAATGCCGAAAGGCAGGGGCGAAAAAGCACGTTATTCGGTAAACTGGGAATCACGAGACCCGCTTAAGCCTGTAAGTAAAATAACAAGGACAACTCTTAATAGTTATGGTATCGACTCAGCCTGCTGGAGTTCAACTTTCTGGTCGTCAGTATTTATCGTCAACAAGCACTAACAACGTAAATCTTTCACCCAATCAAGGACTTTTACCGCTGAGTGCCAAAATTAATCATCAAGATCATCTAGAAATAGGTGGTTGTGATGTGACGACTTTAGTGCAAAAGTTTGGTACACCGTTATATATTTTGGATGAAGAAACCCTGCGAACTGCTTGCCGTCAGTATCGTGAAAGTTTCCAGCGTTACTATCAAGGTGAAGCTCAGGTACTATATGCTTCCAAAGCATGGAGTTGTTTAGCAGTTTGCGCGATCGCTGCATCCGAAGGTTTGGGAATTGATGTTGTATCGGGAGGCGAGCTTTATACTGCCCTAAGTGCAGGCTTGAGTCCAGAGAAGATTTACTTCCACGGAAATAACAAATCACGCCAAGAATTACTTTTGGCAATTCAGTGTGGTTGCACGATTGTCGTAGACAACTGGTATGAATTGCGGACTTTAGTGGAGTTAGTAGGGGAAGAGGATGGGGGGACAAGGGGACACGGGGACACGGGGAATAGTTCTCTCTCCGCGTCACCCTTACGGGTTTGCCAGTCACCTGCGGAGGGAAACCCTCCCGCAGTGCTGGACTCACCGCGTCTCTCTGTCTTTGCGTCTTCTTCCCCCATCCGCATCATGCTGCGATTGACTCCAGGGATTGAGTGTCACACCCACGAATATATCCGCACCGGACACCTAGATAGTAAATTTGGTTTTGATCCGGGCGATTTGGATGACTTATTTACTTTTGTCAGTAACCAATCAGCCCTCAATTGCGTAGGTTTACACGCTCATATTGGTTCCCAGATATTTGAACGTCAACCCCATCAGGATTTAGCTGCTGTGATGGTGCAGTGGTTGAGTAAAGCTGCTAATTATGGGCTGTCGATTACAGAATTAAATGTCGGCGGTGGTTTAGGAGTTAAGTATATAGAATCAGACGATCCTCCCAGCATTGAAGAATGGGTAAAGCCGATTTGTGAAGTCATTCAAGCCGCTTGTACAGAAGAAAATTTACCTTTGCCGAAATTACTGTGCGAACCAGGGCGATCGCTAATTGCTAATGCGTGCGTCACAGCATACACTATCGGCTCATCCAAAGAAATTCCTGATATTCGTACCTACGTTGCCGTTGATGGGGGTATGTCTGATAATCCCCGTCCAATTACTTATCAATCAGTGTATCGTGTAGTGGTTTCCAATCGGATGTCAGATCCTTGTACAAAAACAGTCACAATTGCTGGAAAACATTGTGAATCTGGGGACATCGTGATTAAAAATGCCCAGTTGCCTAAAACGGAACCTGGAGATATTCTCGTAGTCATGGCAACTGGTGCTTACAATTACAGTATGGCATCTAATTACAATCGCTTGTCTCGACCGGCAGCTGTTGTAGTGGCGAATGGCGAAGCAAATTTAATTTTGCAACGCGAAACTTATGAAGATTTAATTCGACAAGATTGCCTACCAGAAAGACTAAAGAGTTAGTCATTAGCTCAGTAGTCATTAGCAAGTAGCGCTTTAGTAAGCCAGTACTCTTGAGAGGGAAATAGTCTTCCCTCTGAGCAACTATAGTAAACACGGAGTGATTTTTGTAAAGTAAGGGTTTTCCTACCAGTTTCATCTGGCACAAGCCCTTAGCCTTAGCATCTACAACGGGGAAAACCCCCAACGTACTTGGCTCAGTTTCTAGACGTCCTGAAGATGCCTGCGAGGGGATCTTTAAATTAGGAAAGATGGACTTTGCGCAAGAGTGGCGAGTGGCGTTCCTTCTCAAAACTATTGACTATTGACTGTCAATTGTTGACTATTGACTTACTTTATTTAGAGGCAGAAGGTTTAGTCCAGATGTCATGAGAAATTTATGGAGGCAATGGCTGATAAACCAAGGTTGGTCTCGGCCTTTGCTGATTGAGGCTCTGGATATTATTTTGGTACTGGCGCTAACGTACATGATACTAGTGATTATCAGTGAGCGCCGGACACTTTGGATGGTGCGAGGATTTATCATCTTGATGCTGGCATCAGCAATCAGTGGCAAATTGCAACTGCAACTGCTAAATTTTGTGCTGGAAAAGTTGGTGATTGGCTGTGCTGTAGCAATGGCGGTTGCTCTTCAGTCAGAATTTCGCCGATTTTTAGAACAACTAGGACGTGGAGAGTTTCGGCAGTTGTTTCAACCATCCCGTCTGGCAGTTCCCAAATCTGATAGTGTAATTGATGAAATTGTTGAAGCAGTGAAAGAATTGTCGAAAAATCGGATTGGTGCCTTATTAATTTTGGAAACATCCGGCCCGATTGACGAGCGGGATTTTTCCGTGCCAGGAGTAAAGCTGAACGCTGAAGTATCCAAAGAACTGATCCAGACAATTTTTCAACCAAAAACTCTTTTACACGACGGTGCTACATTGATACGAGGTTCGCGGATTGTGGCATCTGGTATAATTTTACCGCTTTCAGGACGTACAGCCTCGCGTCAGTTGGGAACACGCCACCGAGCGGCGATGGGAATAACTGAACGAGTCGAGAATTGCATTTGTGTCGTTGTATCTGAAGAAACAGGTTCTATTTCTTTAGCAGAAAGAGGAACTCTCAATAGACCACTGACGATCACAAAGCTCAAAGAGTCTCTGGAAGCTCGATTTTCGCCAACTGTAGACCGGGAAGCAGTTGCTCCTGGTTTGCTAAGTTTGGGTCGTCAGATTCGCAGTCAGGCATTAGCACTGGTTTCACGTTTACTCAGACTACCATCGACCGCTTCGCGAGACAAAAAATGACAGCACAACAAACTCAACTGGAATATTTGCCCCCTGATTTAAAACGAGAACTTTTGCCCAAGCACGTAGCGGTAATTATGGATGGCAACGGTCGATGGGCAAAGCGTCAAGGATTGCCACGAATTATGGGTCATAAACGGGGAGTAGACGCTTTGAAGGATTTGCTCCGTTGTTGTAAAGATTGGGGAATTGAAGCACTGACTGCTTATGCTTTTTCGACCGAAAATTGGGGTAGACCTCAAGAAGAAGTAGATTTTTTGATGACTCTATTCCAGCGAGTTTTGCGTCAAGAATTGCGGGAAATGGTCGAAGAGAATGTGCAAATTCAGTTTGTCGGGAATTTGAGTAGTTTGCCACGGGCGCTACAAGCAGAAATTTCCCGTTCGGTAGAAGAAACTAGAAATAATCGTAGTATTAGGTTTACGGTAGCTACCAATTATGGAGGTAGACAGGAAATAGTCCAAGCTTGTCGGGCGATCGCTTTTGAAGTACAGCAAGGATTGCTCCAGCCAGACGAAATTGATGAGGCAACCTTTGAGCGCCACCTTTATACCACTGGCATTTCCGATCCAGATTTGTTAATTCGTACTAGTGGGGAAATGCGAATTTCCAATTTTTTGCTCTGGCAAATAGCTTATTCAGAAATTTATATCACCGAGACTCTGTGGCCTGATTTTGATCGCAGTGAATTTCACCGTGCGTTGTGTGCCTATCAACAGCGAGAACGGCGGTTTGGAAAAGTGTAGGTTAGGGACTGGGTACTGGGGATTGGGAAGAAGAGGACACGGGGAAAGAGGATGGGGTACAAGGAGATGAGGGAGGTGAGGAAGTTAAGGAAGTAATAAGAGTAAATTCTTCCCCATCTTCCTTATCTCCCCCCTCTAGTCCCTAATCCCTAATTTACGGCCCAGAAAACACCGCTTGTTCAATATCTTGCCGACTCAGAGAATATTTAAATGCTCTTTGGATATCTTGCCCATTCTCACCGGCACTAATATATCTGACTATAATTTGCTCAACATCAAGTAAAATTTCAGCTTCCCATTTAGGTCGCTGCACACGCCAGCAGTGTAATTGGTTTTCATCTTGTTGACAGCCTTGTTCTTTCAACCATTGCTCTATATAAGGAAGTGGATGGTTGTATAGCGGTGTATCAGCAGAAGGAAGCGACATAAGTAAGTTAAAAGTCAAAAGTAAATTTTTGTTAAGTATTAATTTTAAATTTTAAATAGTTATTAGTCATTAGTTATTGGTTAGTAGTTAGTGGATAGTAGTTCTCTCCCCTGCTCCTGATGCTCCTTGTCGACAGACACTTTCCACCCTGCGGGAAGCCGCGCTAAGCGCGTCTACAAGTCGGGGAAGCCGCGCACGGAAGTGTCCTCCTTTTGTCTCCCCATCTCCCACTCTTATTGAGGGTTAGAAGGTTGGGAAAGCTGGTTGTTTTGTGGCTGTACGACAACAGGAGTGGGTTCGACTAACTGGGTTTGGAAAGCGGCTTCACCACGAGTTAAGCCAATGGCAATCGCAAGCAATAAGCAACCTAAAAAAGTCAAGCCCAAAATAAACAAAGCAAAAATTTCGCCTGCCGAGAGAGGGCGATCGCTAGCGTCGAGGTAAGCTGATTTAGACCAATCGTAAGAATAGGAAACAGGGTGGTTTAAATCGGGGGGTGCTTGAATTACTCCAAAGCGAGAATAGCCTATTTTTAAGTCGTATCTTAAGCGTCGTTCGGGGTTGCTCAAGGTGGCGTAGGCTTCGTTGAGTTGCTGAAATTTAACAGTGGCAACGGTGGTAGGCAAACTTGTAGTGTCTGGATGATAGCGTTTGCTCAATTCCCGATAAGCGCGACGGATTTCGATTGGCGATGCTCCTGGATGCAGTCCTAGCAGGGTGTAATAGGTGGATGTAGATTCACTGCTTTGTGGCATTGCCCCGTTCTGATTCACGGTTGTCTTGTTCACCTAGCGATAAATTTTATCTCTCTAATCTCTCATATTTTAAACCTACTAAGCTTTATGGAGCAGGGTTGGCGGGACATTTGCCATTAACTATTTATGAAAACAAATCAGCACGGGGTTTAAATGTTTCAAGCTGCCGGATTTTTTCGTACAGTTCCCTTTCCTCTTGACTAATATTTTTGGGAGTAACTATTTGAATTTCTACTAATTGATCACCGCGTTTACCCTTATTGGTGGGGTAGCCTTTGCCAACGAGGCGCAATTTTTGCCCAGATCTGACTCCAGGGGGAATTGTCATTTTTACCAACCCATCTAGGGTAGGTGCTTCTACCTGCCCTCCCAAGACTGCTTCACTGGGAGTAATTGGGACTTGGCATTGAACATCGGTGCCTTCTATTTTGAATATCGGATGAGGTTCGACAGTAATTTTTAGGTATAAATCGCCACCATTAATGCCTTGATTTCGCAGTCGGATAGTTTGTCCTGTTACCATTCCTGGGGGCATACTTACTTCTAGCGATCGCCCATCTTCTAAGCGAATTCTCTCCAATCCACCTTGATAAGCTTTTTCCAAGGGTAAGGATAGTCTCGCTTCGATATCCCGACGGCTAGGACGTTGGCTGGGGGAATATGAAACTTTTGTTCTAGGTGTACGAAATGGATCGGCGGTAGTAGTGTTACTGGAGCTAGCAGTAGCATTCTTGCCCACTTTCACACCGATGACTTCATTTATAAAGGTAGTAAAATCAGCATAGTTACCAGGATTTACATCCTGTGTAGCGCGACCGTTAGAACGATTATCTCCTCCCCAGGGTTTTGCCCGTTGCCCTTGTTTACCACTAAAGCCTTGTTGGTTCCAGTAACGGCTAAATTCGTCGTACTTGACTCGTTTCTCTGGATCGGAAAGGATTTCATAAGCCTCACCAATATCCTTAAATTTTTCCTCTGCGGCTTTATTTCCTGGGTTCAAATCTGGATGATACTGCCGTGCTAAACGCCGATAATTCTTTTTAATTTCTTCATTAGTGGCTTGTTTGGATACTCCCAAAATTTCGTAGTAATCGCGAAAATTCCGCAAATTTTGCATAAGTTCAGTCGTTTAACTTTAGATTTTAGATTTGATATTTTTTGAAGATATATTCTGTCGGTTGTTATTTGCTTAGTTATTCTCAGTAGTTAATATGGAAGATAATTTATCCTGATCTTACTTTTATGGGCAGCAATCAACCAAGCTCACTAGCACGGGCGGGTTTAGAAGATAAATTGTCTGTTTCAGCCTAAATATCATTGACAAAGCCCGCTCCTACAAACTAATAACTCTTTCTTTATTCCCAAATTACTAATAACTACAGCTACATTTTGAATCTATATTCATGGTATTTTTCAAAAGTATATAGATTTATTTTTACAGTTAAAGGACGGGAAAGCACCCGCCCTCTACTTTAGAGCCAATCATCGTCGTCATCCCAATTATCTTGGTAGCTGGGACGATTTTTGCGTGAGTAACCACCGTCTTCGTAGGGGGAACGACTGTCTTTGCCATAGTCTCTATCTCTGTCATATTCTCTGCCATAGCTTCTGTCATTGTTTTTGCCATAGCCTCTATCTCTGTCATATTCTCTGCCATAGCTTCTGTCATAGCCTCTATCGTAGTAATCGCGATCGCGAAATGTATCTCTGGCAGACTCACGTTCTTTATCTCCACCAGTGAAGATGTCTTTAATTGCGCCAAACAAGTCATCGTCTTCCTCTTCAGCGTAATACTGGCGGACTTCCCGGCTAAGATCTGATAAAGCATCTTGCAAATCAGCGTATGCTTGGTCTATGCCGCGATCGTCATTTTGCTGTAAACTTTCGCGTAATTCTCGGCAGATATTGTCAATTTGTTGACGTCGAGTGCGGGCAAATCCCATGCCAAATTCTAGCGCGACTTCTCTAAGCTGTCTTTCAGCTTGTAAAATTAAAGCTTCAGAGCGAGTGCGCTTTTCTATTTTTTCTTTACGTTGTCTGTCTACATCCGCATACTTCTGGGCATCCCGAATCGCCTGCTGAATTTCTCCCTCACTTAAGGTAGAAGCTCCTTGAATCGTGATACTTTGCTCTCTGCCTGTAGTTCTATCTAGAGCCGTTACCTGTAAAATTCCATTGGCATCAATATCAAAAGATACTTGTATTTGCGGTATACCACGAGGAGCGGGGGGAATGCCATACAGCTTAAAGCGCCCCAAAGATTTATTGTCTGCTGCCATTTCCCGTTCACCCTGAATGACGTGAATTTCTACGGTATTTTGGTTATTTTCTGATGTAGAGAAAATATCAGAACGGCGAACAGGGATTGTGGTGTTACGGGGGATAAGTACTTTTCTCACGCCACCAATAGTTTCTAATCCCAAAGAAAGAGGTGTAACATCTAGCAGCAAGACATCTTTCATTTCACCTGCGAGAATGCCTGCTTGAATGGCTGCACCTACCGCTACAACTTCATCGGGATTGACATTTTGGTTAGGTTCTCTACCAATCATGGCTCGTACTAGTTGTTGTACCATGGGCATACGTGTAGAACCGCCTACCAAGACAACTTCATCAATATCTGCGGGAGTCAAGCTAGCGTCTTTTAACGCTCGTTTCACAGGTATACGCAATCGCCCTAACAAGTCATCGCACAGCCCTTCAAATTGAGAACGAGTCAAGCGAGTTTCCAGGTGTACAGGTCCTTCTTCTGTAGCCGCAATAAAGGGTAAATTAATATCAGTAACGCTAACTGAAGAAAGTTCAATTTTTGCCTTTTCGGCGGCTTCCATTAGACGCTGTAAAGATTGTCGCTCGCGTCTTAAATCTACTCCTTCTTGTTCTAAAAATTGTTCTGCTAACCAATCGACAATTTTTTTATCAAATTCATTTCCACCTAGTTGGGTATCGCCGCTAGTGGATTTAACTTCAAACACGCCATCGCCGACATCCAAAATCGAAACGTCAAAAGTGCCACCACCCAAATCAAATACTAAGATTGTTTGGCTGTCAGAGCGATCCAAACCGTAAGCCAAAGATGCAGCAGTAGGTTCGTTGAGAATCCGCAACACTTCTAACCCCGCAATTCTGCCAGCATCCCGTGTTGCTTGTCGCTGAGAATCATTAAAATAAGCAGGAACGGTAAGTACTACTCCTGTGACTGGTTCACCTAGATATTTACTGGCATCTTCTGCTAATTTCTTGAGAACCATTGCCGAAATTTCTTCGGGGGCGAACTCTTTATTCAAGCGAGGACATACTATTTTTATATTGCCGATTTCATCTTTACGGATGGTATAGGGTATTCGCTTTGATTCTGGACTAAGTTCGCCATACTTGCGCCCAATGAAGCGTTTGACTGCAAAAAAGGTATTTTGGGGATTAAGAACAGTTTGCCGCCGTGCCATTTGCCCGACTAAGCGTTCGCCGTCTTTGCTAAAGCCAACTACGGAGGGAGTTGTGCGCATACCTTCTGCATTGGCAATCACCACCGGCTTGCCTCCCTCCATGACGGCGACTACAGAGTTAGTTGTACCCAAGTCGATGCCGACTACCTTGCCCATGCGTTGCTGTTCTCCTGGCGTGTCTTATAAATTATTTGTTTAGAACTAATGCTTGATTTATTGTATCTTGCACTTGATAAATACACGGTGAACCAATGTTAGCTGTTAGATTATTGTGAATTTAAAAACGCAACTGGAAACTCATCTTACTCAAATAGCTCGCGATCGCGATCCATATCTGGCAAGTGGAGGACATTTTTTTGTCCAAGAATACATTCGCGCTTCATTTGCACAATGGGGGAGTGTGGATATCCACACCTTCTATGTAGGTGCTAAAGCTTGTAAAAATCTCATTTTAAATCTACCTGCTGCTGAGTCTCAAAAGGAAGATTTGCCATTAATTTTAATTGGCGCTCATTATGATGCTGTACCAGGAACGCCAGGTGCTGATGATAATGCCACTGGTGTGTCAGTGTTGCTGGAATTAGCAAGAATGTTTGCCATAGAACCAATCAGATATCCAATCCGACTGGTGGCTTTCGATATGGAAGAATATGGCTTGTTGGGTAGTACCGAATATGTAACTAAGTTACGGCAACAACAACAAGCGTTACGTTTAATGATTTCGCTCGAAATGTTGGGTTATTGCGATTCTACTCCTGGTTCCCAAAATTACCCGCCTCCTTTAAAACATATTTACCCCGATCGCGGTAATTTTATCGGTTTAATTGGCAACTGGCGAACATTACGGGATTTAATTTCTATTAGTCGCTGCATTCGCAAAGCCGGCGTACCAAGTCAGTGGCTACCAGTACCAAATAAAGGACACATAGTCCCTCAAACACGACAAAGTGATCATGCGCCGTTTTGGGATGCGGGTTACCCAGCAATAATGGTGACAGATACAGCATTTATGCGGAATCCGCACTATCACAAACCTACCGATACAATTGCAACTTTGGATTTAGATTTTCTGACGAGTGTTTGCCAAGGCTTGGAAACTGGAATTAGGCGGTTGTAAGAATAGTTAGCTAAGTTATGTGCATCTACGCTAACTCATGCTTTTGTGTGTGCGATCACTCTTTTTATATGTTAGCTATAATCATCTCAATCCCAACTTCAAACATTCAAATACCTGTCCAACAGTTAACTGCAAATCGAGAAAATTTGGAACAGGTAAAATTTCATCAGATTGACGTTTGATTTCAGGTAATTGATTGGGTAAAAAACAAATTATTGCCTTTTATTCTGGCTCGATTAACCATCCTAAAGTAGTTTGATTTCGCAAGCAAAAAAGTATATTATCTGTTACTCTCGTTTAAGATTGTTCTAGAGAGAGAATTTCAATTAGTAAACGTAACCGTTTATAAATTCGTTGGTGAGTTTTGTCTTAGGAAGTTTGAGAAATTCAGCTAATGTGAGGGGTTTAATTGGTGTTTGCATTAGTTATGTGATTCTCGATGCGAGCGTGTGCTAGGACTTAGGCTCATTAAATCATCAATATTACGCTTCATTGTATTACAAATATTATCTAGAGGTAAGTCATTAGCATCATAACCAAATGGGTTTTCTATTTCTAAACCAATGGCTTCAATCCCAAACAAAGTAAAACTAATTAAAGCCACAATTACACCTGTCCACCAACCAAGTTCTTCTACGATTTGAAAAGGCAATAATAAACAATAAAGTAGTAATAGTTGCTTTAAATGAATTGCATAAGCTAGTGGTATAGGTGTTTTTAAAATGCGTTCACAAATACCTAAATTATCTACCAATAAATTTAATAATTCTCGCATTGCCGTGAATTGATAAATACTCAGACAATTACGGTTATATTGCTGTTGTAAGTAATCATCAATCCAAAAAGCCACCTCCAAGGGTGGATTGTTCATCATTTTTAATTTGATATATTTAGAGTGCTGCATTAATTCTTCTAATTCTGGATTGACAGGTTCGTTACGCAGGTGTAATTTAGTTGCTACAGCAAATGCCACTAATAAGTTTAATGCTGCGATTTTATCTTTTTTGTCTTCTGGAGATATTTCTCCAGTTGATACCCAAATCTGTCTTGCTAAATTCCGAACAGTATTGACTATACTACCCCAGCTTTTTCTACCTTCCCAAAAGCGCTCATAAGCTGTATTTGTACGAAAAACAAGTAATAAACCTAAAACAATACTAGGAATTACACTGCCTAAAATTGGTTGCGAAACAGGAATTTCAAAATAGTACAGCAAAGAAACCAAAACACCAAAAAAACCGCATCCTAATACGCGCTTATAAATTGCCGTGATGACTGAACCTTTCAGTTGAAAAGCTGTTCGCCACCATGTCAGTTTTTCAGTTGCCATGTTGTTATTAGAAATAATATTTAGTTATTTTGTTGATACATTAAAGTTCGCGACACGAATGCGTAATTTCGGATGAGGGTAACCAGCCTGAAGTTTAGCAATAATATCACCGTCTAGATGAGTTCCGACTAAATGAACTATATGACCATTATCTGTGAGAGGAACGCTAAAAGCAGTTCCCATCACACCAGCACCTAAAATCACAATTTTTGCTTTGCCATATCTCAATCCCTAAGCGATCGCGGTACGGAAGTCAAATCTGGTAATCTTTCCACCAATGACTTTAGGGTGAGAAATAATGGCCTGTAGACTTCGCTGTAAAGTTTTTCATAAATAGCTTGCGGTTGCGAATTAGGTATAAAACATTGCGCAGTGCTAGCAATAGATGAAGCAGCGATGCTAATGTCAGGATACCATCCGATTGCTACAGCCGCGAGAATACCAGCTCCTCAACAAGTAGCTTCAACAGTTAGAGAACGCATAATTGGCACGCCAGTAACATCAGCTAAAATTTGACACCAGAGATTGTTTTTACTAGCACCCATAACTATATATTCGCTAAAGGGTTGGTTGATAGCTGCCATTACTGCATCTCCCACCAGTTTTTGTTCAAAAGCGATACCTTCTAAAATCGCCCGATAAATTAAGATGCCCGCCCTTCGTCTATAGATTTCCCTTCAGGGTTCCAGGCAATTGTTTTACTGTTGTACTACAGTTGATACCTATTATTAATCGCTTGTTATTAATCATTAATGTGCATTAGTGCTGGTTGGACACGGTATTACGTTAAATATTGGTTGATTAATTACTAAGTTTTGATTAAAAATGTCAAAATTTTGCTAATTTAAACCTAATAATTACTGCTCACGAATCCTGGATATAATAAATTCATAAAACAGTGGAACACTACCTTATAGGAACAGTGCGATAACATAATCTAACGACCGGACAAACTACTTAGTTAGAAATAATTTTTATTAAGAACATCGTTTCCAAAGGAGAATTCAATTCCTGTACCATAAACTGGATTGAGATATAATACTTGAAAAACTATCTTCACAGGATCGGGAAACTGTGCGTGATGATTTACAAGGCTTAGAAATTCGTCAAAATGAACTCCAATTATTGACTAATTTACCTGTTGATAATGAGATGACGAATATTATTCATCCTCTAAAAACCTTTGTTAGAGATTGGATTGCAAAAGTTCAAGGACCAGAAGGTGCTACAGTAGTTTTTATTGGAACAGCCATCTTTGTATTATGCTATATTATATTTGATGTTTTTATTGGCAAAAGCTTTGCAAATCTGACGAATCTACCTTCGTGGATGATATTAATATTATTTTGCTTTTTTGGTGGTTTTGTAATTCAAGTCTTACTATATATTATCTGGAAACAAAAACTTAAGATAGTTGAAGAAAATATGACGCATTCGCTCAATATTCTCTTAAATGACGTAAATAGATATAATGCAGTTGTTAAAGCTATAGATATTAATGACCAAATAGAAGCTGCTGGAAATTCTGGAGTAGAAATTAAAGAGAGAAGTAAAGTTATTGAAGCATTACAACTAACAAGAACAGATTTAATTAGAGCTTTAAAAACAGAAAGGATTTTAAGAGAAAACAAAAAGTTTATTATTAAAAATAACGAGTTATTTACAAATAATTTGGCGGCTTTAACAGCAATGCAAGTCACCGAACAAGCTAGTGAACATGGTAGGTTATTAAATGAAGCTTTGCAAATCGCATTAGATGTACAGCACGAAATGAGGCGACTAGAGAGTCAACATTGAGTGTATGACTTCTGCAAAGGATAACTTTTGTTGCTATTTTTCAAGTCTATAGCTGCAAAAGATACATTAATTTGTAGTAAAATTGCCTATAAAAATATTTGTAAAAAATATTTTTGTATTATTTGCTACTTAATTAGCAGTTAAGTTTTTTAGAAAATAACAGAGTTTAAAATTTTAATTTAGTTAGAAAATATCAAACAAAAACTTCTAATTGTAATAATAACAACACCAATCACAAGAAATATAGCAGTGATTGCGAGAAAAATATTTTCGCTCTCAGTTACTGTTGCTTTAATTGTTTTAGATTTGATTATTCTCTAAATATATGGCGACTGAAAGTTAAAAAACTATACTGCTATTTTAATAGCACTGATGGGAACACGTCGGTTGAAAATAATTCTACGCTTGTAAAATTTAGACCTTATTTTTCTCAGTGTGTTTTAAATAACTTGTCATAAAGTAGACACAAATCTCTTTAAACTTCTTGTTGAGATTTTTCTAATTCATGATTCTAATTTCCTGTTCGTTCTGTTGTTGCCTGTAGATGGAATTGAAGAACCATAGATCGTTAGGGAGCATCTATGATTAACGATGACGATCGCGGTAGCGGCAGATTTAATCGCTAAAAAGCTAAATAACACGCCATCTAGATAGCCATGATAGCGGGGCTGTTGCTTGAGTACACGCCTGCATCCAAGAGGATTCGGAATTAACCTGAGGGATAATTCTCTGCCCACATCAGCGAAGATTTTGATTTTTAATCCTCATCCATGACTAAATGTACTTACATAGCAATGGAATTTGATTTTGGCATTTTGGCAACTTTCCGGATTGAAGCAAAAGTACTATAGATGAACAATCCGTTCTTGCACAGAACATAGAGAATTAGAAAAGTCTCCTCCCCTGTTTAACCACAGGGGTCTTTTATTGTGCAAAATTATGCATATAAACTGCTGTGAAGTACTCATATACTATTTACCTTGTTTAAACCTATTTAAAAGCGCCAAAAACAATACATATAAAAAACTGCCATGTAACTTGATCCCATGGGTTTTGGCATTTTGGCAAGTTTATGGGTTTAAGAGTGAGTATCGTAGGTAAATCAAGTGCAAGAGTGTCAAAACACTAACTTCCCCGACGATTTGTCGGGGATTTTTATTTAAGACTGCCTTTAGGGAGATCAAAGTTACGATGGCTCATGCTTAGACTTTATGCTTAAGCGATCGCAATCTTTAGGGAGGACTATGTAATTGTTTAGTGAAGAATATCACATTTTTTTGGATTGTTGTGTACGCATTTCATGACTTACCACTAGGTATTAAAAATCCATAATCTAAAAAACTATAGATTTAAGTATATGAATACCATAGATTTATTAACTTTATTATCTAAATACAAATTTTAATAGCTCAATATTAAGTCATATTTACTAGCTATCTCGAACATAAGTAAGCAAAATAAATTAGAAGCATGAGTGTCTGGACTTATGAATGAAATATCACAAGATTGAACAACTCCTCGAAAATAATCAGTCTTGGGTAGCGGAAAAACTAGCTATAAACCCCACTTACTTTCAAGATTTGGCTAGAGGACAAAAGCCACCGTTTCTCTACATCGGATGTTCCGACAGTCGCCTGCCGTTGACAAATTTCACTCGCACAGAACCGGGAGAATTATTCGTACATCGCAATATTGCCAATCAAGTTTCTCTGACGGATATTAACTTGTTAGCGGTTTTAGAGTACGCGGTTTTCCATCTGGAGGTTCAACATATAATTATTTGTGGACATTACGGTTGTGGTGGAATTAAGGCGGCATTAAAAGGAAGAACAATTGGCCTGATTGATAACTGGGTAAATCCAATTCGAGAATTGTATTTACAAAAACAAGACGAAATAGATGCCTTGCCGACGCCAGAAGAACGTTTGAACCGCCTGGCGGAATTGAATGTCTTGGCACAAGTGAAAAATATATACCAAACTTCTATCATACGCAAGGCAATGCACGAGCAGAAGGCACCTACAGTACATGGTTGGGTTTTGGACATACATACTGGCTTGATCAAAGACTTAAACGTCTTAACTGAGCAATGGCACTTTTATCCGTCTTGCTTGCTTACTGAAATACCTGTAATTAATATGGCAAAAGTCAAACCGATAAATGATGTGGCGGGTTGTCGCTGCCATGAAGCAATAGAAATACGTTAGCCGCAATTAGCAAGATTTCTGGATCGGGCGATCGCAAGAACTTAATACTCATCACTACTGAACGCTCATCGTGCGGTTTAATAATTAATGGTATGACTGTTGAGATTTATTAAGTCGGCATTATGAAATTTTGGCGAGTATTAGCTAGCTTTGTCTTAGCTACTATGCTGCTGTTGTTTCCCCTATCCGCACAAGCAGCAAATTCTTCGAGCATGAATCGTGTGGCAGGCTATAAAGAACTATCCAATCAGGATTTCTCTAATCAAACTCTAATTGGTGAGGAATTTTCTAAAGTCAAATTGGAGAAAGCAAATTTTAGTAACGCTGATTTGCGAGGTGCTGTTTTTAATGGTGCATGGTTACACGATGCAAACCTACACGGCGCTGATTTGACAAACGGCATAGCTTATTTAGTTGATTTTCAGGGTGCAGATTTAAGTGATGCTATTTTTATAGACGCAATGATGTTGTATTCTACTTTTGATAATGTTGATATCACAGGTGCCGATTTCACCAATGCAGTTTTAGATGGCCCAGAATTGAAAAAACTTTGTGCTAAAGCAAGTGGTATTAATTCTAAGACAGGTGTTTCCACTCGTGAGTCTTTAGAATGTGATTGATAGAATCTAACACCCTAATCCCTCTCCGCAATCGGCTAAGGTGTACACACAAGATCTTATAAATTCGCGCCACAGGCATTCGATCCCCCCAACCAGCTTAAAAAGGAGGCAAAAACCCTTTAAAGTCCTTAATAAAGGGGGATCTACGACTATTTTGGTTTTGTAGAAAGATGTGTATACACGGTAGCCGCAACCGGAGAGGAAAAACTAGTTATTAAATAAAAAACGAGCGCGGAGGGATTCGAACCCCCGACCTACAGAACCGGAATCTGACGCTCTAATCCACTGAGCTACGCGCCCTTGTACTGTTTATTTATATGAGCTTAACAGAAAAATTGTAGCATATGAAAACTGGATGCTAAGATTTCGCTTTCATCTAGATATCAAGTTCCAGTCTCTTGGGAGTTTAGCGATCGCCAATACATCGTCAAAACCTACGATAGGATTTAAATATTGCTCCGAACGCGCTGTTAGCAGATTGCTGTGATGAGAGCTTTTTTAGTTCTTAAAAATCCTTTGAGGGTGATTCTTTACTCCCAAATCGCAACAAAAATCAGCTTATTTAGAAAAATGGGTACTCATCTCGATAAACTTCCCAATGACAATCCTTTGGTTCAACCATTACACACTGCTGTTAAAGGAAGAGCTAGATATAGAGTAAATGGACTTTATGGCTCTCAGGCTCTCAAAAAATACTTAGAATTGAGATTGTCGCAGGAAGCAAAAATCGCAGAAGTTCGTGCCAATAATTTCACAGGAAACATTCTTGTGATTTTTAATTCATCTCAAAGTCCAAATGCGATCGCCTCACTCATTCAAGATATTGTCTTAGATTACAGAATACAAGGTGGAAAATCACCAGTAAGAACAACTTCGCTTCAGAAAGCGTTAGAAGAAGCAAAAAATTTACAATTCCAAGAAAAACGCAATAATTTTATACAAAAATTTAAATTACCATCACTAGCCTTACTTACATCTGCTGGGCTATCGATTGCAACTGGGGGATTCACTAATGCTGTAGTAATTAGTGGAATTGCGATCGCTAATGTTGTCATTGGTTACGCCAAAAGCCAAATGGTTGACTCAGCTGTCATAACCCAAACACCTACCCAAAGAAAAGTACAAGCAGGCAGACAACTGGCAATCGTATCTGGGGTTATTTCTAGCTTAGTCTTTGGCACCTTCCTAATGCATATATCTGGTCTTGATGCAGTAATTTTACTAGCAATTCAAAGGCTGCACACGCCATTTCTAGATACCATCATGCTAGGTATCACCTCTGTTGGCAATCCACCAGTTTTGCTATTAATTTGTTTAGGTTTAGCAATAGGGCCGTTGTTTTATAAACGTGGTATAGAAGCAACTAGCTTGGGTATAGCCGCAGTTGGTGCGCTCGGTTTAAATTATTGGCTGAAAATATTATTTGCTAGAGCACGCCCAGCACTGTGGGATTGGATTATTCATGTAGGGCATCATAGCTTTCCGAGTGGACACGCAATGGGATCGATGGTAATTTACGGCTTTTTAGCTTATGTGCTGGCAAAGCAGTTTCCGCAATGGCGCAGACAAATTTTTGCTTCAATGACTGGCTTAATTATTGCGATCGGTTTTAGTCGGCTTTATCTAGGCGTACACTGGCCTACTGATGTAGCAGCTGGCTATGCCGCAGGTTTAGTATGGTTGATTGCCTGCATTATCGGCATGGAACTGTGGCAAAAATATCGCTTTTTAGGTGGGCATTCGCAAGCAGAGTGTCTGGTCTGAATGTCAGAATTCCACAACTAGAATATTTTGACTGTACTTATCTGGAGTGCGGAAGGCACTATCCATATTATTTTCCTATTGCCTAATCAAACCTGACATTAAAAGCAAAAAACCATCTTAAGAATTGACATTGTCAGATTATTGAGCTATCTTCATCATAGAAGTAAGCTCCGAGCTTAGAGGTCGGATCATGCCTGACGGAGATATCGTTCACAGCCAGCTTTCGGGGCTATACCAAAAGCCGTACTTAGTAGTCTGTGAAGGAAAGCTTGACCGCAACGAATGCGTCCGGATTACAATGGGAGCCGTGATGTAAGACATCAAGAAAAAAGGTGTCGATCCTGTTGCACTTGCCAAGTGCATAGGGGAGATTTTACGCCAGGGTATCGAAAAAGTTGGTGAGAACGAATCTGTAGATTGGACTGCTTTAAGCATGGAGATTGACAGGCAGGCACAACCAGCGAAAGTTCCGCATTGTGTGAAAGAGCTAGTCCTTCGTGTTGGCAAAGCCATTCTCCATGAACTCCGTTATAACCAGAGGGTGGACACCAGTAACTTGCCGCAAGCTGTTGTGGAGCGGTATATGCAGGAAATGTACAAGTCGAATTTTGAGGAACGCATTCCGCTGACTTCCAAGCACCATGCTGGTGTTGATAACGCAACCGTTAGAGAGCGTGTTAAGGGGCTTCGCCCAGATATGTTGGCCGAGATCAGCAAATGGGCAAAGAAGGCTACTGTGGATGAGGATGTGAAAAACCTGCGACGCTCTCCACGCAAGAGGATGAAAGAGATAGACCTTGATGAGGATCTGCTATGAACTACGAGCCTTCGATTGAGCAGAAACTTCACAGCAGTAATTACAGCAATTATACCTTGCACTTTGGATCGATATTAAACAGTAATGGATCTGTGCGCTTAATCGATCACTCCCAAGGCAAGGAGCTAACTGTTGGCATCAATGTGAATGATAAGGCATTCGAGTACCGGGTTCAGGCAGAATTTCCAACCATCGTTGCCGATCTCGTTGACCTTGCCGTTGCAATTCATGCTTCGGATCGCCTTGCTTACCACAATCTGCGTCAAAAGCAGCGTCGTCTTCATGTGGTGCTTCCAGTACGTCATCCAGAATTACTGAACGCTGAACCGTTCCGAACAAAATTGGAAGACCTGCTTGAATGGGCGACTGGAAGCTTATGGGTTTTTGACTTTCAAAGACGGAGCGCACGAAAACGCCTCGTTGAGCAGCAATTAGCTTTTCCAATAGCACCCAAAGGGTGTGAAGTGGCACTGTGGAGCGGTGGTCTTGATGCCCTTGCGGGTCTGTACACTCGTCTTCGGATGTATCCAGAAAAGCCATTCGTGCTGTTTGGAACTGGCAGCAGCGATATTGTTTATGCTCGCCAAGGATCGGTAGCGAAGAAGGTTCAGTCTATTTTCCCCAGCCGTTGCCATCTTTTCCGCGTCCCGATCCGCTTCCACGATAGCGGTATGCAGCACAAGAACAAGCTTTGCCGTGCACGAGGTGTTGTGTTTACCCTGCTTGGTGCCGCGTGTGCGTACCTTATGAACCGACGAATACTTTATGTCTACGAGAACGGCATCGGGGCGATTAACCTTCCTTACCGCGCATCTGCCGTAGGACTAGAACACTCCCGCTCTGTACACCCGCTGACTTTACTTAGAGTGGGCGATGTCGTTTCAGAGCTTCTAGGAGAGGAGTTCCGTATGCAGAACCCGTTCCTTTTCTGGACTAAAGCCGAAATGTGCAAAGCATTGGCTAAAGACGCGAGAAATGACCTGCCACCGCTGACTATGTCATGTGACAGCCCACATCGCCAGCAGCCAGTTCAATGTGGGTACTGCTCCTCTTGTCTTTTAAGGCGACAAGCGCTTGCTGCCATTGGTATAGAAGATAAGACTCGCTACGTAGTGCTACACGGAAACCGCCCAGTGGGAGACTCGAGTTTAAATCTTTGCCATATGCTTGTGCAAGTCAACACCCTACGCCATCTGCTTAGTATCCTAGATGAACCTAGTTTTCAGTGGGAAGCTCTGACTCGAGAGTTTCCAGTGCTCGATGACATTGTTGATCGAAGCGCTGCGGCAGAAAACATATTGCCTGCCGATATGCAGGGTCGCCTGATACAGCTTTATCGAACCTACGTTTCGGAATGGGATGTTGTGGAATCTCTAATTGCAGAGGGACTTTTGAATAAACACGGTGACCAGCAGGCATTGGGCAGATGCTGGGTTACTGCTCAACAAGGTTGAGGGAAAATGCTATGGCTACCAACATCCTTGATAACATTGACCTGCGGGTATTAGGGGAACTCCTTCAACAGGCGCGTAAGAAGTGCGGCATGACTCAGTCTGATGCAGCTAAAGTCATTGATGCTGCACGCACCACTATGGTTGCCATTGAGAAAGGAGAGCGCCGCATTAAACCAACCGAACTGATTAAGCTTGCTCGTGCCTATGGGCGATCGGTCAGCGACTTCGTTCGACCACGCCCTGTGATACAACCTTTTGAGGTACAGTTCCGGGCAGCCTATCAGCGCAGTGAAGAAGAGGAGGTGCAAATTGAACCAGCCATTCTGCGCCTAGAGGAGTTATGCCGGAATTACCTGGAGCTTGAAGAGATTATGGATGCACCACTTCCGCAGAACTATCCTTGTGAATATGAGGTAACCAATATGCCGATAAGGGCTGCTGCGGAAAGCATAGCGGTTGCAGAGCGCCAACGGCTCGGTCTGGGGGACGGCCCTATTCCACGTCTTCGGGACATCCTAGAGCAGGATGTGGGCCTGCGCATATTTTATCTGGAAATGCCACAAAAATACTCAGAAGTGTACAGTTACGACGAACGACTCGGCGGTTGCATGGCAATCAACGCTAATCACCCAGAGGAGCGGCGACGTTGGTCGCTGGCGCATGGGTATCTTCATTTTCTTGCACATCGACGAAAGCCTGTGTTCCACTTTGAAGGTCAGTACCAGCGAGTTCCAGAAAGCGAACGACTAGCCGATACCTTCCCAAAATACTTCCTGATGCCGACAAGTGGCTTGCTCAAGCGGTTCAACGATATGTACCGTATGCATGGCAAGTTTACTCCGACTAATCTATTCACTCTAGCGCATTACTATGGTGTGTCTGTGGAAGCGCTTGTTTATCGGTTGGAGGAAATGGAGCTTCTACCGTCCGGAACTTGGCACCGATTGCGCGACCGTGGGTTAAAAGTCAGAAAGGTACAACAGGAGCTGGGCTTAAAGGAAATCCCGCAGCACACTGACATGACCCCGCTCCACTATCAGCACCTCGCGATTGAGGCGCTGGATCAGGGACTCATCACTGAAGGGCGCTTTGCAGATTTCCTCAGCGTTGACCGCTTGGAAGCCCGCCGCATCGCAGAGGCTTTGCGGGAGTATTCAAGCGGAATGGCGGAAGAAACCACTCATTTTGACCTGCGCCAGTTGCAGGAATGATGGGAAGTGAGGTTAAGTTATGCGCATTGCTCACTCCCACGTTCTTCTTGACGCCTGCTGCATTTTAAATTTTTGTGCTTCGGGCAATTTACTAGCAATCTTGAAGTGTATTCCTGCTCAGGTTGCAGTTACTCAGGTTGTGCAAGAGAGTGAGTTAAAGACGCTCCAACGGCTTGAGAATGAGGATAATACGGGTGCGGTTCAGTTCGAGGCAGCCATTGAGCAAGGTCTACTTATAGTCGTGGACTTTGAGTCAGAAGAGGAGGCGGAATCATTTGTGAACTATGCTGCTGTTCTCAGAGACGATGGCGAGTCTGCAACTTGCGCGATCGCTGTTCACCGAGGATGGGCAATAGCGACTGACGATAAGGCGGCGATCTCGTTTTTTCAGCAGACGGCACCATACCTTCAGATTTTATCAACCCCAGAAATAATTAAGTATTGGTCAGAGGAAGCTGATCTGGATTCTTCAGCACTACGTAATTTGATCAATGCAATTCGGGTCAAGGGTCGGTATTTCCCACATAAAAGCCATCCTTTACGAAGTTGGTGGGAAGCTGCTTCAACAGGTGTCGATCGGTGATGTTTGTTTGCGCGAGGTTGGGATGAAATTAATCAAAGGTAAGCCATCGGATCTACTGGTGTACCATTTTTCCTTACTTCAAAGTGGAGGTGAGGCCCAGTAGATAAGCCCGTAGAGCCAACTGCGGCGATCGCTTGTCCTCGCTGTACTGATTGCCCTTCTGTAACATACAATTCGCTGCAATGTCCGTAAAGAGTAGTGATGCCGTTACCGTGGTTGATAATTACTGCTCTGCCATAACCACCATACCAGCCTGCAAAAATTACGGTTCCCGAATCTGCGGCTCGAATTGTACTGCCGTAGCTAGCGGCAAAATCTAAACCTGCATGAAAGCGGCGATAACCAAGTATAGGATGGATTCGCCAACCGAAGGGGCTGCTAGTGGGAGCATCACTAGGATATGTAAATATTCCAGTTCCTTGAATAAAGTTTTTCCGGCTGTTTGTTTTGGCTGCGGCGGCTGCTATCTTTTGTTGAATTAAAGCTGCTATTGCTTGTGAATCTTTCTCTAATTGCGTTTGTGCTGCTTCTAATGCCAAGCGATCGCTATTGAGACGCTGCATTAATTCCTGTTGCAATCCTGCTTGGGCTTGAGTATCGGCTTGTTGAGCTAGTAGTTGTTGTTGAATTAAGGCAATTTGATTTTTTTGCTGTTCTACTTGGGTTCTTTGTTTATTAATCTGGTTGGCTTGTGTTGCCAGCTTTGCTAAGATTTTTTGATCTGCCTGATAAATTAATTTCAAAGAACGACGGCGGCTGATAAAGTCGCCAAGATTTTGACTTTGCAGCAAAACTGCCCATCCCTGGCTGGTGGGAGAGCGTTGCAAAAAGCGCAGTCGGGCAATAGTTGCCGCTTGTTGTTCGTAGTAAGAAACTTCTGCTGCTGCTAATTTAGCTTCTAGTTGTTGCAGATATTCCGTTGCAAGTTTTAGCTGTAACTGAGTATGTTGAATCTGGCTGTTGGTAGCTTTTAGGTTTTGCTGCAAGCCGTTGAGCCGCTCTTTGACGACTTGTTGTAAATTGGTGAGGCGATCGCGCTGTTTTTTGATACTCTGACGCTGTTGGTCGATTTGTTGCTGCTGTTGTTGCAGACCCTTAATTGTATCAGGCTTTGCTGTCAGTGCTGGTAGCTCTGAGAAGAAAATTAAGCATAAGATGACACAAAATACAACACATAAATAGCGAAAAGTTTTCTTTTTTCTTAGAAATAGCACTCTCATGTTGTTAGATTGAGGACAGCGATCGCTCAAAACATCACGAGTAGTGTTCCCAAAATTCGGTTCACTTATTTCAACCTCCGTTGAAATTAAACTGCATATACCAGAACACATGAAAAAACTTTCTTCCCTAGCCTCTAGCCCCTATTTTTTTAATCAGAAATTTGTTTAACTTCAACGGCAAGAAGTCCCACTACCATAACGCGAAGCGCTTGGAGATGGGATGAATTGCCGATCAGATCTATACTAAAATCTATACTACAAAACACTTTACCACCATCATGAAGCTGTGGTAGAATAACTTCATGCTGACACTCAACTACACCTACCGAATCTATCCCGACTCCGAACAGCAAGCCCTTCTAAACGAATGGTTAGAAACTTGTCGGCTTTCTTACAACTATGCATTACGCGAGTTAAAGGACTGGATAGCTTCGCGAAAATGCCCGATAGATCGGTGTAGTTTAGAGTCGGAATATATCATGGCGGCAAGCTATCCCTTCCCTGGATATCATCAGCAACAAAACAACTTACCCAAGGCAAAGAAACTATTTCCTCGTCTGGCGGCAGTACCTTCTCAAGTCCTGCAAACCAATATTAGAAGACTGCACGATGCTTGGGATTTCTTTCAAAAGCGCGGTTACGGGTTTCCTCGCTTCAAAAAGTATGGGCAAATGAAATCCATACTTTTTCCTCAGTTCAAAACTAATCCCATTACTGGATGGCAAATTAGCCTGCCGAAGTTGGGGAAAGTGCAAATCAACTTGCATCGTCCCATACCAGATGGCTTTATGATCAAACAGGTACGCATTGTTAAAAAAGCGATAGGATGGTTTGCGATTGTTTCTATCTCGTCAGACATAGAAATACCGCAACCTTTGCCTCACGGTCATTTTATCGGTGTGGATGTGGGATTGCTCAACTACTTGGCAACCAGTGATGGTTTTGTAGAAAAGACGCGTAAATTTTTCAAAACCGAACATCGTCGGCTGAAAGTGCTACAACATCGGTTAGCGAAGAAAACTAAACGTTCTAAAAACTACGAGAAAGCCAGAATTAGGGTTGAGAAACAACACAATCACATCGCGCTCATTCGTAAAGATTACCAGTTCAAGCTTGCCCATAAATTATGTGACATGGCTGATTCTATATTCGTTGAGGATATAGATTTTAGAATTATGGCAAAGGGTTTTTTGGGCAAACATACAATCGATGCGGCATTCGGACAGTTTAGATCCATACTCAAGTATGTTGGATGGATGCGAGGTAAATTCGTCGCTGAAGTTGACCATAAAGGAAGTAGCCAGGTCTGTCCTAATTGTCGCATCGAAGTGAGAAAACAGTTGGGGGATAGAATTCATTCCTGTCCCGAATGTCTTTATGAAATTGATAGAGATATAGCTTCAGCCCAAGAACTGTGTAACCGAGGACAACAAACGTATCCAGGGACTCTGGAAAAGCAAGAAATTGGCTCTCAAGTCGTACTGTCGGGGAACTTTGTTCTAGATAAGTGGCGTTTTAGGGGAGCAATGCCCAATAGTAATGTTGGGAAGCCCGCACTATACCCGTAGGGTTAGCGTCGGGAGGATGTCACATGGATTTGTATTAGGTAATATCCACTTTTAAAAGCTTTCAACTAGCAATGCAAGTCAACGTATCTCTAACAACAATTACCACTACCACCCAAACTACCAATTCGGGAGGGTTGTGAGGCGATCGCGTTGATTTTAAATTCGACAGCACCACATTTACCCTCCAGGCACTGCCCAGGAGGGTTTTGAGTTTTTATGGCAACACCAATTAGGAGCAAACAAATGTCGATTTGTTGGTTTATTTACCTCACTACCACAACTACCACCACAATCGCGCCTGGAGGGACGTGAGGATAGTTGCGGGAGCATCCCACTTTTTTAATCAATACCCTGGAAGGATATTGCTACACAAACAAAGCCTGCCTTCGCAGGCTATAAACACTCATAGACTGCGAAGGCAGGCTTCGTATTTATAGCCCCAGGCTTATAGCCTGTGGGCAACTTAAAAACTGGGATGCACCCGATAGTTGCTGCCTTGCAATTAACACTCAACTGCCCCTCTAGGTTCTTTCTAGAGGGGTTTTTCATTAGCAAACAATTCACAGGAGACACAACAATGTCCGATCATAGAGAACTGGCAAAAGTAATGGATTTATTTCACTTTGAAGAGCATAGTCCGGGAATGGTATTTTGGCATCCCATCGGGCTTCAGCTATTCCGGCTAATTGAAGATTTTATGCGACGGGTATATCAGGCTCACGACTTTGAGGAAGTGCGATCGCCTTTAGCATTGAGTCGATCACTTTGGGAGCGATCGGGACACTGGGAAAAGTTCCGTCAGAATATGTTTTTCGTGGGGAGTTTTGATGGTGATGCAGAACCGGATTATGCATTGAAACCAATGTCATGCCCAGCACACATTGCCATCTACAAATCCCACAAGCGGAGTTATCGGGAAATGCCGATGCGATTGATGGAATTTGGCATCGCCCATCGCAACGAACCGTCTGGAACGCTATCCGGCTGTATGCGTCTGCGCCAATTTGTGCAAGACGATGCTCATATTTTTTGTCGAGAAGCCGACATTCGAGATGAGATTGGCAATTTTCTTAGGATGGTTAAGCAGGTTTACGCAGCATTTGGATATAATAACTTTTCGATTCGCATTGCTCTACGTCCAGAGCAACGTCTTGGCTCAGATGAACTATGGGATCGGGCTGAATCTGCTTTGATTGAACCAGTTCAATCCCTGGATTATGACTATGACTTAGCGCCTGGTGAAGGATCGTTCTACAGTCCCAAAATTGAAATCAATATGCAAGATCATCTGGGAAGATTTTGGCAGTGTGGCACGATTCAGGTTGATTTTAACCTGCCTCAACTTTTTGACTTGTCCTTTGTTAATCACCAAGGAGATTTAGAGCAGGTAGTTATACTACACCAAGCAATTCTAGGTGCTTTGGAACGCTGGATTGGCATTTTGTTGGAAAATCACAATGGAGTTTTACCATTTTGGGTTGCTCCCGTACAAATTGCCGTGGCTTCGGTTTCTGAAAAATCGGCAGATTGGGCAGAAGTGATTTTCAAAAGGCTAAAACAGATAGGAGCTAGAGTAAAACTCGATGTAGGCGATCGCACAATTGCCAAAAAAATTCGGGAACTTTCGGCACGCAAGATTCCACTGATTGCTGTTGTTGGTGAGAAAGAAGCGATTAATCAGTCTCTCAACTTGCGTCGTCTGGGAATTGCCGGGCAGCAAGAAATTCTGCTTGCTCACCTAGAAGCAGAATTAGCTAACCTGATTTGAAAATAAGGCAGCTATGCTGGAGTAGGGTGTGTTAGGACAATAGTCCGTAACGCACCATCAATCCTCTCAAAAATGGCGGGTTACGCTTCGCTAACCCACCCTACATTTACTAGAGGCTAGGGGCTAGCACTCCACCAAATTAATTTTGACAATTTGCAGGTGTTCAGATCCCGAATTTTTAAAAAAGTCAGGAGCTATAACTTCTCATAATTTTATCCACAATTTGTTCGTTATATACTAATGCAAAAGTTTAGCTATGCCAGCATTAAATTTAGACATATCACCTGATCGAGGCTGTATGAATATAGGCAGAGCTATTCTTTTAATTGCTTTGGTTTTTCCAGGCTTAATGATAGTAGGAACATCGATTTACGCTTATAACGCTGAATATGCAGCGATGGAAAGAACTGAAAGATATATAGAAAGACTAGCCAGGCAAAGAAGAGGTGATAGTAGGCAGCTAGATTTAGCCTACCATCGCAGTACTGTTCACCGCATCAATGCATTTACTAACAGCACTTGGGGATTTATTGGCGGTATTATCGCTGCTATTGGCATACATGGGTTAGCAGTTACTAGAGACGATTACACTCAAGATCGCAAGTCATGAGCTTTGTATACAATTGACATCAAGTCCGGCTAATTACTTACGACTAAAATCTTTCCGCGTCCGGTGCGTTTGCCTGAATGATAAGTCTTTAAGCGGATATGATATGACAGGTATCTAGCCTATTTCAATTAAGCAAAAAAGATGCCTTGACTGAGCTTAAGACAAATATTGATTTGCTTTCCAAGTTGCTAAGTCAGCAAGAGCGCGATCGCGGTAACGTCCGTAGCGCTGTTGTTTATTTTTAATTTTCTGTTCTAGTTCCGGCAAAATCCCAAAGTTAGGCGGCATAGGTTGAAAATGCTTTGGTGAAGCTGAACTGATAAATTCAAATAATGCCCCCATCATCGTTGTTGGCGGTAGAATCAATGGTTGTTTGCCTAAAGCTAGCCGCGCAGCGTTTATGCCAGCTAAACAGCCACCAGCAGAGGCGGCAGTGTAGCCTTCAGTACCAATTAACTGCCCAGCACCCAACAATGTAGGATGGTTTTTAAATTGCAAGCTAGGCAGCATTAGCTGTGGAGCGTTAATAAAAGTGTTGCGGTGCATCACCCCTAGCCGCACAAATTCAGCATTTTCTAAACCCGGAATCATCTGGAATACCCGCTTTTGTTCACCCCAACGCAGGTTTGTTTGAAAACCAACCATGTTCCAAAGTTGACCGGCTTTATCTTCTTGCCGCAACTGCACGACAGCATAAGGGCGTTCATCCGTACGACTATCGGACAAACCAACTGGTTTTAGAGGCCCATAACGCATGGTATCTTCTCCTCGTCGTGCCAGTTCTTCTATCGGCAAACAAGCTTCAAAAAACTTTGCAGTTTCTCGCTCAAAATCCTTTAATTCCGTTTGTTCGGCGGCACAAAGTTCTTGCCAAAATCGTAAATACTGCTCTTTATTCATCGGGCAGTTCAGATAGGCAGCTTCGCCTTTATCGTAGCGAGACGCAAGAAAAGCAATATCACGATTAATTGTTTCTCCAACAACAATCGGGCTAGCAGCATCAAAAAAGCTTAAGTATTCCATCCCTGTAAAGCGGTGCAAATCTTCTGCCAAGTCAGGGCTGGTAAGCGGGCCAGTGGCTAAAACTACAATTCCTTCCGGTATATTACGTACTTCATCTCGAGATAATTCAATTAACGGATGCCCAGACAAAGTTTCTGTCAATTCTTGACTAAATTGTCCCCGATCCACAGCTAGCGCTCCTCCGGCGGGAACTGCGTGTTCATCAGCTTTGGCAATTACAATAGAACCGAGTTGACGCAATTCTTCATGCAAAAGCCCTGCGGCGCGATCGCTATTAGCTGCACCAAAAGAGTTGCTACATACCAATTCTGCAAGGTGTTCTGTATGATGGGCAGGGCTAAAACGTTTAGGGCGCATCTCATACAAAATTACAGGCACTCCCGCCTGGGCTATTTGCCATGCTGCTTCTGTTCCAGCCAGCCCACCTCCAATAACTTTTATAGGTTGTTCCATAATTAAATACTCAATTTTACTTTCTTTACTTAAACTAGCCTGTTTGAGAAAATCTATTTTTTTATTTGAGCATCTTTGCCAATTCTTGGTGTCGTAACGACAGCTTGCTGTGGAATCACAAATGTTCTACCTTATTGCAGAACAATACAGCAAATGAGCGATCGCACCTTTAAATTATGAATCTCTTAGAGTAACATTTAGTAGAGCTAGCGTCGTCAACTCGACAAAGAGAGTTATGATGTCTAGTCTTCCTGTCAACGAGGCTCAAAATCAGCTCAAACAACTTATCGAGCAAGTTGTCCAATCTCACAAGCCTGTTCTGATTAGGGGTGAACATAGTAATGCAATTCTTATTTCAGAAGAAGATTGGTCAGCGATTCAAGAAACTTTATACTTGCTATCTGTCCCTGGAATGGGAGAATCTATCAAGGTAGGGTTAGCAACTCCTATCGAGGAATGCGATGAGGAATTGCATTGGTGAGTTGGAAGTTAGTTTACACAAAGCAAGCTCAAAAGGACGTTACTCTCGAAGAATAAATATTCAACACCGCTTAGTATATGAAGTTGTTGAATCCGAGCAAACAGTTAAAGTCATTCGGATGTGGATGCATTATGAGTAGGTTAGATTTAATTCAATTGAGAATCAATATCAAACCTATTTTTGAGGCATACAAAATTGCCGCACTATTTGAGGAAGTTGTCGGCACGTTTGCAGGAACGATTGCGGTTGAAATCGCCACCAAGCATAAAATCCTGCTGTTGTTCCTCCTAGCAATACAACCAAAAATCCTATGAGCCTCAACTTTGCTTTATACTGAGGAGATTTACCTTTGGTAGGGGTTTGGGTTGCTGTGGCTTTGGCAGGTTCCGAAATTTCTAAATCCAAGAGGAACTGAGAACTTTCTGCTAATTCGGGTTCTTGTGCTGCTTCTAGTTGTGTTTCTGTGACGATTTCTACTTGCTTTTGTTCGACAACTTCGATTTGCGATCGCGTCTTAGTAACCAGAACCGGATAATCTGGAGAAACACGGTATTGAATCAAAACCAGTGATATATTATCGTGACCATTTTTCTCACTAGCTAGTTTCATCCAAGAGTAGAGAGCGTCTTCTAGGGAAAATTCACCTGTTAACGCTGGTACAGCATACTCTCGCCAAGACTGTTCTACCAAGTTATTGTCACTGAAGCCATCAGAACACAATAGCAATATGCCGTCTTCTTCAACAATCAAACGTTGCATCCAAAGGTGAAGAAATTCTCCATCTTTTGTCCCCAATGCTTGAGTGAGGGCAGCAGCATCTGGGCGTTGTAGCGCTTTGTGATAAAAACTGCGAACATTGCTTACTTCTCGTGCTACTACATCATCATCGACTGTAAGTAATTGACAGTAGTTGTAAGTAATCCAGTAAGCACGGCTATCACCGATGCTCGTTAAGTAAAGTTCATGGGCATTCTCTGACTGCAATCCAGAAGCATTGGGGATATTTTGCGGCACTTGCACTGCCATGACAGCAGTTGTAGCCATGCGTTGAGTACCTCCGCGCTTTTGCTCGTTATTACAGTTGCAAATTACGTTATTTACAACTCGCAAACTAGCTTCTAATTGTTTTTGCACAACATCGGGTGGTACAATTTCGGTCTGTTCAGCGATATCTTTGAGTAAAGCGCGGATTTGCAATTTTAAAGATTGCATTGCTAAAAGACTTGCGACTTCACCGCCTTCATGTCCACCAATACCATCACAAATAATTGCTGCTTGTAGGAGTAAAGGATCTTCTATTGAATCATTGGCAGTGGGAAAACAAGAATCTTCATTTTGCATCAGTTCTTGCGAGCCAATATCAGTTGCACCAGCCATTTTTATAGTTAAGGGTAATTGGACAGCAGATGCTAGTAAAAAAGTATTGAGTTGAGTAGAAATTGCCACTAAATCGGCGTCAGGATTAGCCATTTGTCTGACTATTTTCTCCAACCCTGCTGCGACTGGAGTTTTGGCAATATTTACCCAAGGTTGCCAACACTCTGCCAAATTCTGTAAACTGGGTTTCTTTGTTGTTGAATGCTGAAGTTGCAACAGCCGCACACACCAACCTTGCACTCGTATATTGTCTGGTTTCAGTAAACTGGCTGCAACTCCCAATTCTGATAAAGGCGTCCATAGTTGTAAAATTTGCCATAGCCAGTAAACTTGTCTGATTGCTGTTACTTGCTGCCATGCAGAAGCGATCGCCGGGTAGAGATTTCCCACCTCATCTACAGGCACATTTTCCAGCAAGAGAATATCAACTCCGTCTTGTGCTGGGGAGCGAACAAATCCATAGACTTGCGGTAAGTGCAACCGATGTGGATATAAGCGCAGATAAGGAATAATTTCATCTGATATTTCTTCAGGGATGTCTGGTAATTTTCCCGGTTGAGTATCTAGCCAGATTTGAGGTGCAATTACCTCATACCTTTGAGCCACCATTTCTCCAGGTGAAATTTTGGTTGGAAATTCGCCAACTGCCCAGAGATAGCGCTTAATCAATGGAGTTTGACAACTTGCACAAAGACTATTGTCTACAGGATTGATGGGGTTAGCACAGATGGGATTTGGACAATAAATTAACTGCTGGGTAGAAATCATGCAGGTGTAAATATCCGAACAAATGGATAGGTGAAGTTCGATTAAATCTAGCTGTCAAAGACTAAAGGGTTAGATTAGACTGGATTTAACTGTTTTCGATTCAACACTGGTTACTTAAATTAACCAAAACTTACGTAAAAATTCTAGCTTCCAATTTCTGGAAATAGTTAGTGTATGTCTGTATTTGAAAACATAAATACATTTACGCAAATGTAGTGTCTAGGATGGCGCTATGCCAATTTATACTGCAACATCAATATCCAGTTCTACCATAATCTGGCTCATGCTAGGAGCAGGTTTATGTTTAATGGAACTGTTGCTACCAACGGCTTCTGTCGCTTTCATGATGGGAATTAGCGCCTTTGTAGTAGCGTTACTCTCTGGGGTGATTTTAGGGAAGTTATGGCTGCAAGTGGTGGTTTGGCTATTACTTTCTGTGGTGTTAATTTTGCTTTGCCGTCGGTTTGTGAAACCACGGCGAGCAAAATCAAAAATTCAGGATGCTGTTATGGGCGAAACTTTAACAGAGATACCAGCCGGGAAAACAGGGCGAGTGCTATACGAAGGCAATTCTTGGCGCGCCCAATGTTTTGACGATCAATTGGCGATCGCATCCCACCAACGAGTTTATGTAGTCAGGCGCGAAGGTACAACTTTAATTGTGATGCCAGAATATTCTTCAATCTCCGGTATTGATTAACACCACAAACATTTGCAAGCAAGATTTTATCTGCTTAAAACCATTTATAAATAGTTGTTTCCAGCTTATTTACTACTTAAAAATTCCAGGGATAAATTTATGGAAGGTATATTATTCCTAATTAGTGTAATTTTGGGCGGTTCTGCTGTTGCGGGTTCTGTGAAAGTAGTCAATCAAGGCAATGAAGCTTTAGTAGAACGCTTAGGTAGCTTTGACAAAAAGTTAGAACCAGGGCTGAACTTTGTTGTTCCTTTTATTGATCGAATCGTTTACCGTGAGACAATCCGCGAGAAAGTTCTAGATATTCCACCACAACAATGTATAACCCGCGATAACGTCAAAATCGTTGTTGATGCAGTGGTGTATTGGCGCATCGTTGACATGGAGAAAGCTTACTATAAAGTAGAAAATCTCCAAGCGGCGATGGTGAATTTGGTGATGACGCAAATCCGCGCTGAAATGGGCAAACTGGAGCTAGATGAAACCTTTACCGCACGTTCGGAAGTAAATGAACTTCTATTACGGGATTTGGATGTTGCTACCGATCCTTGGGGAGTGAAAGTGACGCGGGTAGAATTGCGGGATATTCTTCCATCTCAGGAAGTGCAGCAATCAATGGAATTGCAAATGTCAGCAGAGCGTCGCAAGCGGGCAGCGATTCTAACTTCTGAGGGCGAACGAGAATCTGCTGTTAATAGTGCTAGAGGCAAAGCAGAAGCCCAAGTTCTAGAAGCAGAAGCACATCAAAAAGCAGTCATTTTGGAAGCAGAGGCTCAACAAAAAGCCCTAGTTCTTAAAGCCCAAGCCGAGCGTCAACAGCAAGTTCTTAAAGCTCAAGCAATTGCCGAATCTGCCGATATTATTGCCCAAAAAATCAAAACTAGTCCTAGCGCCCAGCAAGCTTTAGAAATTTTGTTGGCATTGGGTTATCTAGATATGGGCGCGACTATTGGTAAGAGCGATAGCAGTAAAGTGATGTTTATGGATCCGCGCACTATTCCCGCTACTTTGGAAGGTATACGCTCTATAGTTTCAGATGTTCCCACAGATCACCCTATATTAGACAACCAAATCTCCCCAGGAAATAACAACCGTCTGGGTTAAGGTATCAGTTATCAGTTATCAGTTTTTTCACTGTTAACTGTTAACTGATTGATCCCCCTACTCCACACTAGCTTGATCTATTTGACATTGATTGCACAAACCAAAAAACTCTAAGGTGTGATAAAAAATCTTAAAATTATGACTAGTTTGTAATTGTACTTCTAGTTCATGGACTGGACATTGATAAATTGGAATAGAAGTGCCACATTGCAAACAGGTAAGGTGGTGTTTGTCTTGCTGTACTAAACTGTAGAGAGCTTCGCCGTTAGCTAATGTCCGCATTTGCACCAAGCCTTCCAGCTTTAAAGCTTCTAAAGAGCGGTAAACAGTTGCCAAACCCATGCTTTGATTGCGATTACGTAATTCCACGTAAATATCTTGGGCAGAAATGCCTTGTTTGAGGGTTTTGAGAAGGTTAAGAATACGCTCTTGAGAGCGGGTGTGCACGGATTTCATAGCAATTTTAGACAGAACGTTAATTTCGTTCAGATTGTATATTTTAGGTAAGCTTATAGCTTAAGGCTAATGGCTCTGTAATATTATTGTCGCTCAGTAGCAACAGAAAGATATAGTATAGCGATCGCAGTGTTCAGTAAAAGTCAGTGCAAAGGAAGTATCGAGCCAAAATTTTAGTTACCCTTCGTCCTTCAGTTTTAGATCCTGCTGGAGTGGCGGTACAATCTGGGCTGAAACAGTTGGGATACAATAATGTCGAACAAGTGCGGATTGGTAAGTACATTGAATTAAATATTATTTCACCTGATGAAACTTCCGCTCGTAAAGATTTAAATCAGATATGTGACCAAATGTTAGCAAATCCGGTAATCGAAAATTATAAGTTTGATTTGATTGAGGTGGAATCCCAGACGGGAGTGTATTAAGGGATAGGGGATAGGGTTGGGGGAACAGGGAAACAAGCACCAAGAGCCGAGGAGCAGAGGAGCTTCAGGGGCTATATCCAATACCCAATCCCCGATCCCCAATCCCCAATCCCCAATCACCTATACCCTACTTAACCACTAACTCTTAACCAAAAATGAAATTCGGTGTTGTTGTTTTTCCAGGTTCTAATTGCGATCGCGATGTTGCTTACGTTACCAGAGATTTACTGGGACAACCAACTCGGATGGTTTGGCATCAAGAAACGGATATTGCCGATTTGGATGTAGTAATTATCCCTGGTGGTTTTAGCTATGGAGATTATTTGCGTTGTGGTGCGATCGCTCGATTTTCGCCCGTAATGCAGCAGGTAATCGAACACGCTCAAAAGGGTAAATTTGTTCTTGGTATTTGTAATGGCTTTCAGGTATTAACTGAAGCTGGGCTTCTGCCAGGAGTATTAGCAAGAAATCGAGATTTGCATTTTATCTGCGATCGCGTTCTCCTCAAAGTTGAGCGTAACGATTTACCTTGGACAAAAACTTATTCTGCTGGTGAAGTCATTCAACTGCCCATTGCTCACGGGGAAGGAAGATTCTACGCTGATAAGGTGACTGTATCAAAACTTGAAGATAACGGTCAAGTTGTCTTCCGCTACACCCAAGAGAACCCCAATGGTTCAGTGAGAAACATTGCCGGGATTTGCAATTCTGAGGGCAACGTGTTGGGAATGATGCCGCATCCAGAAAGAGCAGCAGATTCAGCGCTAGGCAATACGGATGGATTGAAGTTGTTTGCTGGCTTAGTAGAGAAAGTTATAGCATTAGTTTAAGTAAAAACTCCGCTCTTGTTACCCAAGCTCAAGAGCGGTATCCAACTCTCAAAACAGTAAATTGTTAGCTGCTTTGGCAAAGTTCATCATACTTGGCACGTACAGCTTGAATATCTTGCCACATTAACCATTTGGGGCTATTAACTTCGCGAGAAGGATTACGCAACAAATAAGAAGGGTGAAAAATTGGCATACACAAATGCCCTTCCCACTCCATCCAAGTTCCACGAATCTTGGTAATTCCTCGCTTATCACCAAGTAATCCTTTGACGGCAGTTGCACCCGTCAACAAAATAATTTTGGGAGCAACTAGGCGAATTTGTTCTAACAAATAAGGTTTGCAAGCCTCTATCTCTTCGTTTGTAGGAACTCGGTTATTCGGGGGACGACATTTGTTTATATTGCATATGTATACATCTTTTTCTGTGTCCAGTTTTACAGAAGCCAAGATTTTTTCTAAAAGTTGTCCTGCTCGCCCGACAAATGGTAACCCTGTTTCATCTTCGTTTTGTCCTGGTGCTTCTCCTATAACCATAATTTGTGCTTCAAGGTTGCCCCTACCGACAACGGCATGAGTACGAGTGTTTCCTAATTCACAGCGATGACACCGGTTGCAATGCTGTGCCAATTCCGCCATATTGCCATAGGTACCAGAGGGAATCGGGATTTTGCTGTCAGTGGGAATCAGTTCTTTTTGCTCGGAATTGGGTTCTTCAAAAAGGCTTAGTTGTTGTTCGCTACTCATGAAACTTTAAATACTAAATGTAAGCGCCAGCTGTTAAATCTAAATTAAAGATTTAGATTGCAATAAAGTTATGTTATAACAAGCAGCACTGAGTATTATGTCTGTTAATAGTGATATTTCTACTTAATCTGCTGTTGGTATTCCATTGCTTTGACATAATCTCCTAAGGCGTAGCAAGCTACCCTGAGACTAGCAAGAATTTGTTGCTCGCTGCTACGGCGATTAAGACTTCTCGCTAACTCTAAACGTTTTTCATAATAAATTATTGCTTTGGCATAATCTCCCAAGGTTTCACAAGTAATTCCTAAACTGTCTAAACATTGTTCTTGAGTACGTATGTCCTGGATTTGTTGAGCTAGTAGCAAACGTTCCTCATGATATGTAATTGCTTTGCTATATTCGCCGATCGCATGGCAAGCATTACCTAAATTTTTAAGTAGCTGAATGGCGCTGCGGCTGCGATTTAAGGAACGCGCTATTATCAGACACTGCTCATAGTAATCGATTGCCTTTGCATAATACCCAAAAGCATAAAAACAATTGCCTAGATTCTTTAGCACTTGCTCCTCGCCCCAATGATCTTGGATTTGTCGTATAATTTCTAGGCTTTGCTGTTGCAATTCTATAGTCTGGGGTATGTCGTTCAAAGCTTTATAAACTAATCCCAGGTTGTTTAGTGTTGCTATTTGACTTCGCTCATCTTGCAACTTTTGGGCAATCTCTAAACATACTCGTAAAGATTCGATAGCTTTATGATTGTCTCCTAAATGACGATAGGCATTACCTAAATGGGACAAAGCCTGCACCTGCATCTGTAAGTCTTTTATATCTTGTGCTAGAGATAAACACTGGTGAGAGTAAGAAATTGCATTCTCGTAGTCTCTTAAATTGTATGTAACCAAAGCTAAACAACAAATTACTTGTGCTTGTTTGTGACAATCTCCAACTGTCTGAAATAACACCAATGACTGTTGTAAAGACTTCAAAGCAGCAGATAATTCACCCGCTTGTTGCTGTTGAGTGGCTTGTTGCCATAGCCTCGATGCTTCCAATTTACAATCGTTTTGCTCCTGTGGATTTGGAGTGCTGCTTGTGAACATTCTTTAAAATTTTGGCTAATTGTAACGCGTTTGCTGTGTTTGAGGTAGTTTTCTAAGTAGTTGCCAAGGAAGTGGGTTTTTCGGGCTAGGATAAAATCCACCTTTGCCTAATTAATTTTGGTGATATATATTTAGTCTTCCCTAGAAATTGGATGTATCTTTCATCTACCACAGAGAGATAGAGGGAAAGACAAGGGGACAAGGGAGAAGGAGAATAAATATGACTAATGACTACCACTAACCACTCACAAATGTACAGACGTACAGACGTGCCAGTGACTATTGACTAACAAACCAACAATGGAAAGAGTTTTAGAACCAGAAGTAATGGATTGCCTCGAAGAAGCCATTGAGTATGATGAGATGGACTTCACTGAGGTAAATACTGCCTTTGCCGAAGAAGCGATCGCCCTTGCCCCACTAGAAAATGCTTTAGTATTAGATGCTGGTACCGGAACGGGGCGTATTCCAATTTTAATGGGTCAGATGCGATCGCAATGGCAAATTATCGCTATTGACTTGGCTAAAAGTATGCTGGAAATTGCCTCTCACCACATCGAGCAGGCTAGATTACAATCGCAAATTCATCTGGAGTTGGTGGATGCCAAACATTTACCTTATGCGGATGGACAATTTGATCTGGTTATGTCAAATAGTCTTATCCACCATTTACCTGATCCTTTGTCCTTTTTTTCGGAAATCAAGCGCGTACTCAAACCTAACGGCGGAATCTTTCTACGTGATTTATTTCGCCCTGCTGATGAAGCCAGAATGAATGCTTTGGTTGATAGTGTTGGTAGAGAATACAACGAGAATCAAAAAAAATTATTCCGCGATTCTCTCAAAGCTGCATTGACTTTAGATGAAGTAAAACAGTTGATTTCTCTGGTAGACTTGCAAGGAGTGGAAGTTTATCAATCAAGCGATCGTCACTGGACAGCCAAAAGAAATTGGAATTGCGATAACTGACTGATAAAGGTTAATAGTTAATAGCAATTAACTACTTAATTTAAGTCAACTTTCATTTATCTATTCGTTGGTATTTTTGTCTGCCAAACATCTTCAAATTCTGCTTTTGTAATTTCAAACTCTTGCATCTCCTCTTTACCTATTGGTTTATCGCAAAGCATTCCATAATCATCCCAAAAATGAGTTTGGTCGTAAAATAATACATTGCCATTCTCATACACTTCTATCTGCCTAGCTGCATATAGATCCTCACGAATTTCAAAAAAGTAAGTACTAGTACCCCAAGCATCAAATTCTCCGCCTAAGGGTTCATCCCAAAACCATTTGTAATACTTCATAAATTTGTTAATCTAAATTCTACTAAAAATCATACTTTAAACTATCTGTTTCTGTCTTTGATATCTGCTTGATTTTAGATTTTATGTAAAAACTAATTGGTATGCATTATCTCTAAGTACCTGGAGGCTAAAGTCTTGTCTTCGTCTCACAAAATATAATTAAAATTTAAACTCTATTGTTAAAGAATATTTTAGAAATACTATTTAATAAAATTCCACTGATTTCAACATCTTATTGCGGTGAGTGCTCACGTAATATTTCTCGAACTTCCATTAAAATGATTCCTAACATATTTTTACCACTACCATCAGCACCACAACCCCAATAATCATCAATTGGAGAATTTTCTATAATTTCTTCATCACCTGTAGAAAGTAAAATTTTTTGAATATCAGTATGGATTTCAAACTTGCGTAACACTGCTTTGCGCATAATATCGTCTTTGACTTGTTCCCAATCTGTACGCAAAGGGCGTTTACGATCTCGTCCCATTCTTGCCGCATCCTTTGGTGTTTTTATGAGACGAATTTCTTCTAAATGAGGTGTACCAATAAACTTTTGAGCTTGAAAATAGTGTTCGCTAGTATGCCAATATAAATTATCTAACTCGAAGCCGTGGTATGAGAAATTCGAGAAACAGCCATATTGTTCGCGAGTGTTATAAAAATAGATTGTCATATCTAGTAGTCCTATTTGAGTTGGAAATTATCTCATGAGGTCAGAGAAGAGAAATTATTTATAAATAATTTAGGATTGCTATAGTCATATTTTGCTGTCTAACATTAATTTAGCTATATTTATAAAATTTATCTATCAACCCATAGAATATATTTAGATATATTATTTGTTAATTTAATATATAGCTTCTGTGAAACTACTAATTTTGTAAATATGAGTATAAGAATTACTGCTAGCAGAAGATGACTATGAAAAACTTTAATAAGCTGCTTAACCAAAATCAATTGAAGATGACGTAGTGGCGTAACGCAGCTAAATCGTGTGATATTAAAAGACTGTCAGTCAACAGAAAAGTAAACTGTTTGTAACCACAACTTCTCCTAAACTCTCTTGTGAGAACGACGCTAAGGATAAAAGACTGTTTAAGAGTTTTTGTCAATGCTTTTGAAGTCTCTAGGTTCATAATAACGGCAATTCTCACATGGCCCATCAGGATTAACAGCGCAGCGCAAATATCCAGAACGAGCATTATATCGACAGCTAATATCACCTATCAAATAACCCACTCCTTCTAAATAATAGCGATCGCCCTCATCTGTTCTGGTATTGATCCGAAGCTGCTCCATAGGTAAAGCCACAGCAGTACGTCTAAGCAGCAAACGTGTTCTATTCCGGGTTTTACGCATCAACCACAGAGAGAATAGAGACGGCAAGAAACCAATGGCAATTACCAAAAGTGTCTTTAACACCTTCTGTTTACCTCTTTTATGCACTTAATCCTCGCTGGTGTTGCATTCTCTTACGAGAGTGCAATCTCAATGGTAGTTTTGCTACTACAGTGTGGAGTCAAGGCAAAACAAACATATGCCTGTTACCACTTAGATTCAGCATAACCGTTACAGCCCAAATAGGGAGTTTCGGACATATGTTTAGTAATTTAAGATTTGTTTACTACTGTGCCAAAAAGTAATACTTATCTGTATTCATGCAACTTCATCTAAACGTTTAATCCTCAATATGGAGAGCCAGAGGCTCTAATTCTTATTATTAGGTTGAACCTAGTAGCAACGGTTTGTGAGCTTAGGTGTACAAGATGTGAATCAAGGAATTAAAGACTATAGTGATTTTTGACACTACAAAGCTAACTTTATACTTAGACTCAATCAATCAAATACTTTATCTATTTCAATATATAAATCTGTATATCAATCTTTGATGAAGAAAAAGTTTAATTATTCAAGAGTCGATTGATACTCTTTTTGAGCAGAGTTAAGCTAATAAAAATGTAACTACGCTACCTTTAAAACTTTTAAGTAATAATGACGGCAAATAGTTTACCAATTACTCATACAGAACAGCCTTTTTTTAAAGAAAAAGTAAAGAATATAGATATACAAGTTATACAGGAGAAAATTTACATTTTTCTGATTGAAATTGTAAAAGTATGGTCTCCTGAAGATGTTTTGCGAGAATTTAAGCGTTTATTTATAGAAAATTTTGATTCAGTAAGTTTAGATTCTGCACCAGGAATATATAGACTTTTGTATCTTATAGATAATGAGCAAGACTTTCATCATACTCTAAAACGTTGTTGTTACATATTAGTGAATAATTGGGAAAATAATAGAAAATATAAACATATCCAAGAATTAGTTCAAATTTTTATTGATTATAAATCAAACAAACAGCAAGCTAAAAGTTATAATCAAGATAATATTTACCGAATCTGGTTAAAAAGATTTATTAAAAGCAAGGATTTTCAGGAGCTTAAATTATTTGCCTTTAAGAATGAAGATAAAACTAAAATTCACTGGAGAAATCGTTATACTTCTTATTTATTAGTAGCTCAATCTGTTGATAATAATAATTCTCCAGAACAACAAGAAGCAGCAAGAAAAGCTTCAAAGCAACTAAAAGATAAGTATAAATTTGAGCTAGCAATGTATATTGCTCGTTCTCAGTCTAATAATTCTGGTAAGACACGTTACCAAAATCCAAGTATTTTAGGTGATGAATTACTACGTTTAATCAAGGCGATTGTTGTCAAGAAAGGTGTATTTAGTTATGAGAATATTGCTAATATATTTTTGAAACAAACTAAAAATCAAACTTTTAGAAATTTTAAAAAAAGCTTACAAAAATATCTCATTTATTCTGTTCGCCAGCAAAACTTTGTAGAAACTTTAAATCAACAGCTATTAGATAGGCTATTAAATTGGAAATCAGAATATGACGAAGAAATTATTGATAAAGATTTATTATTAAGAACTTGTAATCGAATTATTGATTATCTCACAATAGAAAATACTCAAGAACCCTCACCTTTATTTGTTTTATTACTTTCCCAAGGACATCCACTCACTTTAGTCATTGTCTTACTAAAAATTATTCTAATTTCTCCAAATTCTCGCAGTCATCTAGAAGCTCGTATAGCTCATTTAATTCATCACTATGAACAATATTCAGAAACAGAATGTAAGTGGCTGATAAATTTTATTGAAATTTTTAGTATCACATTTGCTATCTATGCTGAAAATGTTGAGTATAACTTGGTTAAAGTTGAAGAAAAGCAGCATCAGCATACTTGTAAATCTCAATTTAATCCAGATGCTTATCGTGTGTTTTCTCAATTAAAGCTAGATATATAGGAATCCAGTTTAATTATTGAAAAAATTAAATATTTGTAGGGGAGATAGTTTGCGGTGTAGGTTTCCTTCCTGCAAAACTGTCGTTGTGCTATGACTTTAGTACCTAACCCTTGAAAACGGTGCGTTACGCTTCGCGACAACACACCCTACGTATTTTTCAAAAATCAAATATGAGTCCTATAGAATAAAAAAGACTAATGAAACACTCTCTAATCTCCCTGACTTTTTAGAAAAGTCGGGGATCTGTATTTTTAGTTTATTTAAAAAAGCGTTCGTCTAAGGTAGCTAGGACTGCACCACTAGTTTCGGCTACTATACTCATCAATCGATATACGCCCATTGCACTTATTACTACTGCCGCAGGAAAATTATTTTGTAATAGTGCGATCGCTGTTGTTTCAAACACACCTAACCCACCTGGCGCACCTGGAACAACTAACCCTAGTAACCAAGCGAAACTGAAAGCCCCCAGCAATATAGGAATTTGACTCCAATTCAAAGGCTCCAAAGCATATAAAATTAAAATAAAACCTGTACCACGTAATCCTAAAAAACCTATCTCTCCTAACAAAGGTTGGAGTGGATAGTTTTTCATGGCTAAATTGACATCGGAAGTAGCAGTATGAGATTTTCTAGTTTTCAATCGGTGTAAAAAGCGAATTAATGGGTTCAAAAAACGGGGATGGATTGCACCAAGAACTATAACCAAACCAATTATTTGCACTACTCGTACAGCTAAACTAGTATTAACTGTAACTACAAAACCACCCAGCAGGACAATAACCAAAGCTGCTGCTGCCATTAGTAATGGTTCTAATAATACGCTCAGAGTAGCTGCACTAGCTGAAACATTTGCATTTTTCGCTGCCATAATTCGCCCGTAGTAATGCCAAACATTACCAGGTAAATACTTAGCAATATTAGTTTTTAAGTAAACATAGATGAAGGAGGAAGACTGCACTGAGTGATTTAAATCTTTGAGAATCCAAGTCCATATCCAACCTGCCCAAGTGTGTGCTAGTAAAGTTACACCCGTAGCGATCGCGATAATTGCCCATCCTGCTGCATCAATGTGAATAGCAGAAATTTCTTGCCAATTATTTTTTAAAGCTGTTGCTAAAAAAAATAATGTTCCACCCAAAATTAGCCAGCGTAAAATTTTCTTGATCATTGTGGTGATTTAACTGAGCAGCTACTCTTATAGTTGAACACCTCAAATCATATGTTATGTCAGCAATAATTCCCAAATTTCCCTTTTGTGGTATTGTTGTAGCTCATTAATAATAATTTAGTAGCAGCTATCAGTGCCTCGTAGACAGCTTATCAAAAATAACTATTAACTACTAAAAATTCCTGTTTGAGTGTTACTTTAATTTTTTGAGTTGATTGCTCTTATTTCTCTTTTAGTCGATTTTTTAGCCAACTGATTTAGTCTATCCATAACAGAAATTTAAAAATTTAATATTCACTAACTAAAAGCAAAAGCTAATTATAGAAACTTATATCTCTCTTAAGTAAGAGATACAGAACATATTCTTACAAACAAGAATGTGACTTCGGCTAGAGGAAAAGGTTCCTTTTTACTACGTATTCTTAAAAATCGATTGTTACTTCTAATCAATTAAATCCAGCAAGAAATTTTGGCAGAATTTTATAGAATTCGGTGCAGAAGCTTGTTTGGAGTATAAAGGAGGAATTGGTGAACAGTTTAACTGCTTTTTTAAAAAAACTGCAAATTCGCCAAGTTTTAACTGTATTTTTGGCAGGATTATTGTTGATAGTTGGTACTGCTTGTAGTAAACCCTACCCTAACGCAGCAAATCCCAATAATCCACCTGTACAAGCTGGTGGCGCAAATAATCCCTACAAAAATGGTGGAGACAGTTACACAAATTTGAAAATGTCCAAGTCTGGACGTGATCAAGCTAGTTCACAGCTAAATACACAACTAATTGCTACCACCAATAGTGAAGAACTGCTTTACCCAGGTGCAGAAACCCCCGTAGGTAGAGCATACAAAGAGGGTGAATTGCCATTGAAATCTGAAAGAGATTTTCAGCAACCTGAACCTGGTGGACAGATTCAATACGAATCAAATGTAGGCGAAAGAGTTAAAGGAAGACTTGAGACTGTCAAAGAGGCAGTTGAAGAAGCATCTGGCTTTTTGAAAGATAAGGCAGACGAAGCTGGTGCTAGACCTGAATTAAAACCGAATCCAGCAGTGAATAGATAATATTCATTCCTACTCTTAAATATTTGGTTGAAGGACTATCTTAATAAATCCGAAAACCTAATATTCTCCAATTGATTGCTACCAAATTTTTTAACTTAGTCAAATAACTGCAAGGAGTTGCATAATGAACAAAGTAATTGCTTGGATCAAGAAAGTTAACTTGCGTCAAATTCTGATGGTTTTTGTAGCAGGAATTCTATTATTCTTTACTCAGGCTTGTGGTAGTGCTGGTGCAACACTGCCTGGACAAAATGGTGTACAGCCCCGCCAAGCTTCCCAGCCTAATGTTAGACCGAATTCAGAAATATACGTTCCCAAAGGTGACAATGTCCTCAATCCTCCTGAAGGTGGGATGAATAACTTTAGTGATGTAGATCCTAGATCCAAGGGAGGGGCTAGCCAAGCAAAAGCAAGAGCTGAGTTTCTCAAGGAAAATTCTGCTCAACTACAATCAGAGAAATCAACAAATAATCCAGGTGAAGCTGCTAGTCGTATTGGTTCCGATGCAGGAAGATTAGGCAGAAATATTCAACAAAAAGCTGGAGATGTAGGAGAAAAAGCTCAAGGAACAGCTGAAGATTTTGCTAAAGGAGCTAGAAAAGGACTGGAAAATATCAAGGAAAATATCCAGGATGCTGGTAACTACGCAAAAGAAGTTGGTAGAGATACAGTTGGCAATCCTCGCAGTTAACAGCAAATGAAGAAACGCTGACTGAAGTAGTTAATAAGTCTGTTTTTTATAGATCCCCGACTTTTTCAAAAATTCGGGGATCTGAACATCTGCAACCGAAGTTTGAGGACTTTTATTTGATTTAACTAAAGTGCTTGATAATCGCCTCAGCGAATTCAGAACACTTCAAGGGTTCTACTGGTGGTTCCATTAATCTTGCCAAGTCATAAGTAACTTGCCGATTAGCGATCGCATCTCCTAAACCTTTCTTAACCAAGTTTGCTGCTTCTTGCCATCCCAGATACTCCAGCATCATCACACCAGATAAAATTACCGAGCCAGGATTAACTCGATCTAGCCCTGCATGTTTTGGTGCTGTACCGTGGGTAGCTTCAAAAACGGCACATTGATCGCCAATATTAGCACCCGGCCCCATGCCTAATCCACCAACAACTGCTGCTGCCGCATCAGACAAGTAATCACCATTCAAATTCATTGTCGCCAGGATAGAATATTCATCCGGTCTGGTTTGGATTTGTTGGAAAATACTATCAGCAATGCGATCGTTTACCATCACCTTATCTTTCCACTTGCTATTTCCGTGCGTTTCCCAAATTGCATTAACAACTGTTTCCACTTCCTTGACAATTTGAGCTTTTTTCTCCTCAGTCATGGCATCAAACCCAGGATCAATCATCCGTGCATTTGCTTGTGGAGTTAGATCGGGGTTTTTTTCTTTGTTGCTCAAAATCCAAGATTCTCGCTCTGTAACGCATGAAGCGCGAAACTCGCTCGTTGCCAGTTCGTAACCCCAATCACGGAAAGCGCCTTCGGTATACTTCATAATATTGCCCTTGTGGACTAAAGTCACCATTTGCTTGTGCTTGGGTAATTGCAAAGCGTGTTTGATGGCACGCCGTACTAAACGCTGAGAACCTGATTTACTAATGGGTTTAATGCCAATACCAGAATCTAGGGGAATTTGCTTTTTACCGTGTTCTGGTGTAGCAGGAATGAGTTCTTTGTTGAGATATTCGATTAGGGTGTTGGCAATTTCGCTACCTTGTCGCCACTCGATCCCCAAATAAATGTCTTCCGTATTTTCTCGATAAACAATCACATCAAGTTTTTCTGGATTTTTATGAGGAGAAGGGGTACCTGCATAGTAACGACAAGGACGCACGCAAGCATAAAGGTCAAAAATTTGACGTAAAGCTACATTAAGTGAGCGAATGCCACCGCCGATTGGAGTTGTCAAAGGCCCTTTGATGGCGACACCATATTCTTGAATTGCTGTTAAGGTATCCTGTGGTAAATACTGATAAGTTCCGTATAATTCACAAGCCTCATCACCTGCGTAAACCTTAAACCAGCTAATTTTCCGCTCGCCCTTGTATGCCACTTCCACAGCAGCATCAAGCACTTTTTGGGTAGCAGGCCAAATATCAATACCAGTACCGTCGCCGCGAATAAACGGGATAATTGGATTGTCAGGAACAATCGGCTCACCGTTGTTGAAGGTAATTTTTGATCCAGTTGAGGGGGGGGTAATTTTTTCGTACATTCACACACTCCTGATTGTGACGCAGCGACATCAATGGACTTTGGGCTTTCAGCTTCAATATGTTACTGAATAGTGGTTAGTGGTTAGTGACTACTAACCAACTTTACTGCCTTGTTTGGAAGGCTAGCAGATTTGTCTTGTCCCGTTTTGATAAAGTTAGAAAGCGGGGCATTTCTTTTCAGGAGTTAGCAGAGTCTCTGGATGCTATCTTATCGCTTGCAGGCGCAATTAGTGTACTCTGGATATATACAGCAAAATAGCAGCAATGAAGAATAAAAGAGAGATTACCATCAGGGTGAGCGAGCAAGAGTTCGCAATATTAGAAACCCACTGCCAAGCTGTAGGTAGAACCAAAACGGATATTTTGCGAGAGTTTATCAGGTCTTTAGGTGCTGCACATATTAATTTAATTCATGAAAGCACAAGTATGAATGAGTAGGTTTCGCAGACAATTTCCTGTAAACTACTCTACGCTATCAGTACTAACCAGTTCACAAAATTTGTTAGTTAATTGCTTGTTCACCGATCGCGTTTCCACAAGAATAGCATGACAGACCCAATGATTGTATCAGGCTCCTCTTCTGACATCGAATCCCTGCGCCGCCAGTTAATTGCTGGGTCAATTCAAGTCCAACAACAGTTGATCCCGCAGCTAGCTGTCTTGGATAATGGGGGATTAGATATCCTGATGGAATTTTTGCTGCAACGTCGTGACTTAACCACAACTTGGGTTGATGGCAAAGCCTACCAAGCTCTTTACAACTCTGATTCACCCCAAGCCAAAGAATTTCTGCAAACTCATTTTCCTGAAGGTGTTGTACCTCTAAAATCAGAGTGCGGGATTGATTACCGTCCCTTACAAACTTTACTCGCAACTCAGGATTTTCAAGCTGCCGATCGCATAACTCTGCAAAAAATGTGTGAAGTTGCTGGAACTGAGGCTGTAAAACGCAAATGGCTATATTTTACTGAAGTAGATAAGTTCCCAATTACAGACTTACAAACTATTAATAATTTGTGGTTAGTCCACTCTGAAGGCAAGTTTGGCTTTTCAGTACAGCGAGAAATTTGGTTGGGTTTGGGAAAAAATTGGGATAATCTTTGGGCGAAAATCGGTTGGAAAAAAGGTAATAATTGGACACGCTATCCAAATGAATTTATCTGGGATTTAAATGCTCCCAAAGGTCATTTACCTCTTTCTAATCAACTGCGTGGAGTGCGAGTAATTGCTTCTTTATTTGCCCATCCGGCTTGGACAAAATAAAACTATTAGGTAAAGGACTGCTGGGCAAAATATTTCGGGATGCTGAACTTACAAGGGAGGAGTTAATAGCATGACTGGAATGAAATTAAAGAAAAGCTAAATTTCTTGATTTCAGGATAAAATGCGATCGCTCCCACCAATCCAAAATCGAACAATGGCCAAAGTTCGTCTAGAAAGTATTAAGCGTAAATTTAACAACGTCACCGCGATTGAGGATATTAGCTTTGAAATTCCTGATGGTGAATTTTGGGTTTTGGTGGGGCCTTCAGGATGCGGTAAATCTACTATATTACGAACCATTGCCGGCTTAGAAACTGCCACCTCTGGTAGACTTTACATCGGGGATGAGTTGATGAATGATGTCCCGGCAAGACAACGGGATGTGGCGATGGTGTTTCAAAACTATGCCTTGTACCCCCACATGACAGTGGCAGAAAATATTGCCTTTGGGTTACGAATGCGCAAAGTCGATCCCAAGATTATTAAAGAGAGGGTGGTGGCTGTAGCGCGATCGCTTTCACTAGAACATTTAATAGAGCGCAAACCCAAACAACTTTCTGGCGGACAGCAACAACGAGTAGCATTAGGTAGAGCGATCGCCCGTCAACCACAAGTATTTTTATTAGATGAACCTTTGTCTAATTTAGACGCTCAATTACGAGATGATACGCGAGCTGAGTTAAAAGAACTACATCAAAACTTAGGCGTTACTACAATCTACGTCACCCACGATCAAGTAGAAGCGATGACTTTGGCTGATAAAATTGTGGTGCTAGAGAGGGGACGAATTCAACAGATTGGCGAGCCGCAAACAATTTATGCCAAGCCTGCTAATCGCATGGTGGCGACTTTTTTGGGCAGCCCACCGATGAATATTTTTCCTGCTAGATATGTAGCTGAAGGTTTTGATGTCAATGGCCAAAATATACTAGCTTCAGCAAAGATGAAAGAGAAGTTGCATCTGCGGGAAGGGCAAGGGTTTGATTTGGGTATTCGTCCGGAACATATATATATAATTAACGAATCACACAGAACACAAACAGAAGAATTGGCAGAGTTAGTGGTTGATGTGAAGGTGGTGGAACCACTGGGAAGGGAGACTTTAATTCGTGCGGCTTTGCCTGGTTCGGGGGTAATGGTAAACGTACAAGCTGGTGCAGATGTGCATCCGCACCCAGGCGATCGCTTGTTGTTAGAGTTAGATTTAAGTAAATTGTTTGTGTTTGATACTACCACTGGAGATAAGTTGTATCCGCACGTGAGTAGTTAGCTGGAATTATAAATATAAGGCACAAGGAAAGGACAAGGAGACAAGGAGTTAAGGGAGGTGAGGAAGTGATAAGAGTAAACTTGTCCCCATCTTCCCTATCTCCCTCATCTGTTCCTCCCCTGCTCTCCTTTATTTTGGATGACTCAATTTCCGTAGCAACAAAGCCAGGCGGATCTGCACTGCATCTGGCTCATGCAATCACATTTGTCGCTATCCATGCATCGCACTATCGCCTCAACCCGAAATCTTTTCTGTTTTCCACTTATTTTTCACCCTGGAGGTTACTATTTTGACTCATCAAGTATTCCCAAATACGGAGAATTTGTTGATTATTCTCACTCACAAGCTGCATGGTTTCAGTGGTAGAAGTCTTTACCAGTTCGGCTAACTGATCTACACTTTGTTCTAATTTGTTAAGAGTCACAGCATTTTGCAGAGATTGTTCTGCAAGACGAGCTAATATCTCATCATGTCGAGCCACGCTCTCAACGGTGCTAGTGGCTATCTGTGCCACCTGTGTCATTAGCGGAGACAACTGATTAAGCATTTCAGCATGAGTTTGCAGCATCCGCTCAATTCGGTCAAGTCTATCCTGTCGTCCGTTCTGAGTCATGGTGTCCTCTTGCCGTAATTGGCGGTGTGGGGAATTTGTTGTGAATTTCTTCTCAATATTTTGCACAATTGTATAACGCGATCGCACTCATATAGTAAGAGGGAACGGGGAACAGGAAACAGCACATAGAAGACTTGACTATAAACTATCCATCAAGTTAAGCTAATACAGACCAATCGGTCGCAAACAAATTTAGATGTCGAAAGGCGAACAAACAAAAGAAAAAATTCTCCAGTTAGCAGCCGAACTGTTTAATCAACAGGGGTATGCAGGTTCGTCTATTTCAGACATCATGCAGGTGACAGGATTGCAGAAAGGAGGTATCTACAACCACTTTCAAAGCAAAGATGAATTGGCACTCATGGCTTTTGATTATGCGATCGCTCAAATGAGACAGTTGCATAGAGTTGCTTTGCGAAGCAAGCGTCATGCTGTTGAGCGTTTACAAGCAATCATTAATGTATACTACACCTTAATAGAAAATCCACCGATTAAAGGAGGATGTCCTCTACTGAATACAGCTATTGAGAGCGATGATGCTCATCCAGCTTTACGCGATCGTGCTCAACAAGCAATGAATTCATGGCGCGACATGATTTGCCGAATTATTCAAAAAGGAATTGCAAAAGGTGAAATTCGTCCAACCGTGGATGCCGATGAAGTTGCAACTATTATGATTGCTACATTGGAAGGCGGTGTGATGATGAGTAAGTTATATGGAGATGCAATTCATATCGAAAGATTAATCAAGCACTTAAATGATTACATTGAAACCCAATTATCAATTTAAGTAGGTTAGTACAAATAAAGTTAACTAGTTTAAGTTGTCATTAGTCATTGGTAAATTTTCAGCCATTTTAAATTTTTGACGCGGGTTGCTTTTATTCTTGCCCTACCTAATTAAGCATATTGAACCTCTTTTTTTTGAAAAAAACAGACCGTTTGGTCTTAAAAGTTTGATATTAGTAAATGGAGCAAAGTCATGAGTGATTTTCGCAATCAAGTAGCTCTGGTAACTGGAGCATCACGAGGGATTGGTGCAAGTATTGTCCGGATGTTAGCTGAGGGTGGAGCCGATGTAGTAATTAACTACCGCAGCAAAAGTCATCGTGCTCTTGAAGTAGCCAATGTTGTTCGTGCTAATGGTTGCCAAGCCCTCCTTGCTCAAGCAGACATGACTAACGAGAGCGAAATGAGGCAGATGATGAATTTAGTAGAAAAGCAATTTGGTAAAGTGAACCTCCTCATTCTCAACGCTAGCGGTGGAATGGAGAAAGATAAAGCTGCTGACTATGCTATGCAGCTCAACTTGACTGCCCAGTTGCGTGCTGTTGATATGTTTTTACCACTCATGCCAGCAGGTGGACGTATTGTTTTCGTCACCAGCCACTTAGCTCATTTTTATAATCAAAAGCCTGTCTATCCAATTTATGAAACAGTAGCAAAGAGTAAAAAAGCAGGTGAGGAAGCTTTGCGTGCGCAAATACCACAACTGGCAACCAAAGGAATAAAGTTAGTTGTAGTTAGTGGTGATTTGATTGAGGGTACTATTACCCCGAAACTAATGCAGCGCCAAGATCCAAAGCTGATAGAGTCTCGTCGCGAATCCGCAGGTTGTCTACCCAATGTTGAAGATTTTGCCCGTGCAATTGTCAATGCTGCCCGCGATCGCAAGTTAGAGAGTGGGGCTACCATTTTCGTGGGAAGTACTGAGTGGTAAATTGCCAGAAGAAATTTTTGGTAATTAATTGGATAAATTAGGGAACATTTTATGATGAGCGATCGCAGTTTACACAGACCATTAGAAATAGAACTTGTAATCCCTGTACGAACATACGACATTGATTTTGTTGGTATTGTTCACAATAGTGTCTACATTCGATGGTTAGAAGACTTACGCATAAAACTTTTAGATGAACATTTACCACTTGCTCAACCTTTAAAAGCAGGATGCTGTCCCATAATTGCCGGAACAGAAATTGAATATAAACGTCCAATCAAACTATTTGATCAAGTTATTGGACGCTTGTGGTTGAGTAATTTAGGCAAGATGAAATGGACTGTGAAAGCAGAAATTTTATCCAATCACGAATTGGCAGCAATAGCAATGCAAAAGGGTGCTTTTATTAATTTGCAAAACGGTCGTCTCATTCCAATTCCAGAAGAATTACAGAAGAAATATTGTGAATATCAATAAGTTTAAAAATATTTAATTTCATTAATACAACTATGAATCAGACTATCGATAGTTCAACAAAATCATTTCGTTTAATTACGATTTCCGTCAGTCATTATTGTGAAAAAGCACGCTGGGTACTTGACAAACTGAAATTCCCTTACGTGGAAGAGAGACATACGCCACCGTTTCATCTGTTGGCAACAGGTAGAGTTGGCGGAAAAACAACTCCAGTTCTAGTAACAAAATCGGATGTTTTTACTGACTCAACTACTATTTTAAAATATCTGAATTCTATTGCTCATGCCAATACCAAGCTTTATCCCACAGACTCAATTTTGTGTAAACAAGTAGAAGAATTGGAAGATTTATTTGATGAGCAGCTTGGCCCCGCTACACGACGCTGGGGCTATTTTCATGTTATGAATAACTATAAATTTATGCAAAAAAGATGGTGTGAGGGTGTTCCTTTTTATGAACGAATATTATTCCCGCTAGTTTATCCCATAACTAGCTCGATAGCTCGTCAAAAAATGAATATAACTCCAGAAGCTACTGTCCAAGCCTACGAAACAATTAGTAGAATTTTTGCAAAAGTTAATGAACTGTTGGCTGATGGACGCACCTTTTTAGTTGGAAATAATTTTTCGGCAGCCGATCTCACCTTCGCACTGGCTCCTTTATGCCGGGGAACCCTTTCGCCAGTCGCTTCAAGTCGGCAAAGCCGCCCAACGCGCTGGCTCACCACCGCAACACCCAATGAAACCTAGTCCTTTACAGGATTTGCCGCCCAAGATGGCAGCTGAAATTAGCGCCTTTCGTGAAACTCCTGCTGGAGCATACGTACTACGTCTTTACCGCGATCGCTAAAGTTTCCCCTTTACTCCAACCATATTTTAATTTACTAACTTAGGTTAATTTACACCCTCAACGTTGCATCATATATTGTGCAACGCCGACGTTTGAAATATAAAAAACATATGGGAGAATGTAAGCGAATAGGCATTCTTACTAGTGGAGGAGATTGCTCTGGTTTGAATGCGGTAATCAGAGCCGTAGTCCACTGTGCTTGTGGAAAAGGTTGGGAAGTACTAGGAATTCGTCAAGCAACTTTGGGCTTAATGGCACGCCCACCGCAATTCACAAAACTAGAAATCGACCAAGTAGATCCGCTATTAACTTCTGGTGGGACAATGTTAGGAACCACCAATAAAGGCGATCCTTTTGCTTTTCCTATGACTGATGGTAGTGTATGCGATCGCTCCGAAGAAATTATTGCAGGTTACCATCAACTAGGTTTAGATGCTTTGATTGGAATTGGTGGTGATGGTAGCTTGGCTATTCTCCGTCGCTTGGCACAACAAGGCGGCATTAATTTAGTGGCTATTCCCAAAACCATTGATAACGATATTGGCATTACCGAACACGCGATCGGTTTTGATACGGCAGTTAATATAGCCACAGAAGCACTTGATCGCTTACATTTTACTGCTGCTTCTCACAGTCGAGTCATCATTTTAGAAGTGATGGGGCGTGATGCAGGACACATTGCCATTGCTGCGGGAATTGCTGGAGGAGCAGATGTGATTTTAATTCCAGAAATTCCCTACAGGATTGACCACATTTGCGAGAAAATTAAAGAGCGACAAGACAAAGGCAAAAACTATTGTTTAATCATAGTTTCCGAGGCTGTTCGTACTCAAGAAGGCGAAACTGTCACAATGACAAATCGCTTAGGACAATCCCGATATGGTGGTATTAGTCAATACCTAGCAGATCAAATTAGTGATTGTATTGGCGCAGAAACGCGAGTTACAGTGTTAGGACACATCCAAAGGGGGGGAACAGCTTCACCACTAGATCGGTTAGTGGCAGCTGCTTTTGGTGTAGCGGCAGTAAATCTCATAGAAAAAGGTAAATATGACTACATGGTTACCTGGCAAAATCGCCAGGTGATGACTGTACCCATTGCTGAAGCGATCGCTCAGTACAGAGCTGTCAATCCAGAGGATACTTTAGTGAAAACTGCCCGTGGTTTGGGTATTTATTTGGGAGATTTGCAGTAAGCTTTCAAGAAACAAGGTACTCGTGACTGAAGATTGGGAAATTAGGAATTGGGGACTAGTGATTGGGGAGCGATCTGCGTGCGGGGGTTTCCCCCCAACCCCACTCCGTGGGCAGGGTGGCGTGATTGGGAAGGGTTTCTTTCCCAGTACCTAATACCTAGTACCCAGTACCTAGTACATGGCTCCTACTTTTCCGACTTGCGATGGAAGAGTGGGGCTATTTGCTTTTAACTTCCATTTGCAAGTCACGCTGCCCACTAATGATTTTGTCGCTGCGTGATGTTAGAAAGCATTGTTTGGATTTTACTTGCAGGTTTTTTTGTCGGACAAATAACTCGACGGTTGAAAGCACCCGCACTTGTTGGCATGGTTTTGGTTGGAATTATACTGGGGCCACAAGTCACTGATACAATAAGCCCTGATGTACTGGCAGCATCAGCTCCATTGCGAGCGATCGCTGTGATGATCATCTTGATGAAGGCTGGATTAGGGTTAGATAGAGAAAAACTCTTACAGCAAGGAACAGTAGCACTGCGATTAGGATTTTTACCTGCGGCGTGCGAAGCTGTATTTATTGCCCTGGCTGCCATGTGGATTTTCAAGTTCGACTTTCCAACTGGATTGCTACTGGGTTGTATTATTGGGGCAGAGTCACCTGCGGTAATCGTGCCAGCAATGCTGCGATTAAAAAGCTTGGGTTGGGGAGTTACTAAGGGGATTCCTGATGCAATTCTTACCGGCAGCGCTTTGTCAGATGTATTGCTACTGTTGGTATTTAACTTATTGTTGAGCTTTCTAGCACAAGAAGCAGATGGAGGAGTCACATTACCTTTTGGCATTACTTTGAGTGCAATTCAACTCCTTCCCCTGCAAATAATTTGCCAAATTCTGATAGGAGTCATTCTCGGTTTGGTAACAGCACGGCTATTGGTAGTATTGCTAGCAAAGCAGAACTGGACTCAAAATTCAGTACAAGATACTCTTGTAACAGCAAATTTTGCCTTGTTACTGGTAGTTTTAGCCGAAAAATTTCCTTTTTTCTCTGGCTACCTAGCAGTAATGGCAACAGGGTTTTTCTTGATTGAACTCGATCCTCCTTTAGCACGGCGCTTACGTTCAGGTTTTGATAGCTTGTGGATTGTAGCAGAGATTTTTTTGTTTGTGCTTTTAGGTGCAAGCATTCAACTACAAGTTTTAGAACAAACTTTACTTCCAGGATTGCTGATTATAGTAGTTGGGACATTGATGGGACGTGCTCTAGGATGGTATTTATCTACCTTAGGCAGCAACTGGAACTGGCGAGAGCGGTTATTTTTACTACCAGGCAACTCTGCAAAAGCTACCGTTCAAGCGGCAATTGGTGCAATTCCCTTAGCACAGGGAATTCAGGGCGGAGAGACAATTCTGGCAATTGCAGCCTTATCGATTCTGGTGACTGCGCCTTTGGGAGCCTGGGCTATTCCTACCTTTGCACCAAAACTGCTAGAGCGGGGTGAAGTCGATCCAACTAAGGTAGCGATCGCTCGTCGTATTGTCATACTGGCTGCTGTTGATACCTCCCCTCTAGCTAGTCAAGTATTGATTAAAGCCGCCGATCTTGCCCGTCGTAGTGATGCCGAAGTGATTGTATTACATATTATTCGCACCAACGATCCTCACGCAGTAGAATATCTGCGAGAAAAAGCTCAACGACTTTTAGCAGACATTCGCCATAAATTTATTGCTATTACAGGCTCAATTCCAGAGGAAATTATCCGTGTGGCTCAAGACTATGAAGTTACTGATATTGTCATTGGTAAGCGAGGGCATCAGCCTTGGGATGAGGTGCTGGTGGGTTCTGTATCCCAGGCAGTACTGGAAATAAGCCCCGTTCCCGTCATTTTAGTTGAAGATGAGCGCATATCTGTTCGAGATAGTAAATAAGACTTGTCATGCTGCAAAATTCTGCAATTCGTACTCCTGTTGCAATTAGTCTCGGCGCAATTATTGGGGCGCTCTTGCGTTATTACTTAAGTTTGTGGATTAACCAGCTTTTTGGTACCGGGTTTCCTTACAGCACACTAAATTATTAACGTCAGTGGTTGTTTTGTGATGGGTTTGTTTGCCACATTGTCACTAGAAAGATTAATTGCAATTCATCCCGATGTTAGATTATTAGTCATCACAGGCTTTTTAGGTTCCTACACTACCTTCTCAACCTATGAGTTAGATCTAGCCAAATTGCTTCAACAACACAGTTTTGAAATGGATTTGCTCTACTGGTTGAGCAGTGCCTTATTGGGGTTAATAAGTCTCCTGTTTGGGAATGCCTTAGTTGAATTTATCCGTATCAAAGTTCAGTCAAAACATAGCTTGGGATAATCACGAGCATTCTCAAATCATAACAGCATAGAAAAAAGCCAGTGCGAGGAACTCCACTGGCTATCAGAAACGCAATACAGGATAGTGCTTTAGAGAGTGATGATATGAGAATAAGAATTCCATATAATTTGTTGTCTTGTAAAGTTAGATGCAACTTTCATGCAACACGATGTGAAATTCTGAGTTATCTTGTTTCAAAATATAGAAAAATTAGGATAGTTTCATTCCAGTCAAAAATCCTATCGCTTCCATAAGAATTAAATTAATATGCTGAGAAAGGAAATATCAATCTACACATGAGGCTTTGTTCTAGTCACTTCAATGCTAATTTTGCCATCAAAATCAGGAATGGGTGCAGCAGGTTTACTAAGAATAACTTGAACTTGAGTGAGTTGCTCGCACTCTTGCAAGATAGTGTCTGCAATTGTACTTACTAATCGTTCGATTAAAGCAAATTTTGATGTCTTGATTAGATCTTGCACCAAGGTGATCGTGCGGCGGTAGTCTACTGTATCTGCGATCGCATCACTTTTCGCAGCAGAGTTTAGATCTAGCCATAACTTGACATCTACCTCAAACCATTGTCCTAAAACTTGTTCTTCTGGCAAATA